>CANOCD010000224.1 GCA_947564495.1 uncultured Angelakisella sp.
GCGCCGTCCCCTACTGACACGACGTGGCGGCGGGGGCTGTACTGGCGGCTTGGCTTGGCGTTTCCACTTAGCTTTGCGTGGGCGTTGGCGGTCTCCTTCCGGTTGGCCGATAAGGAATCCCCGCCTGCGGGCGGGGATGAGCCCTTCGGGCAAAGCCGCTGCGGCGGCGGGGTTGGAGACGGCTTTGGAGCCTCCGGCGGAATGAATCGGCCTGCGGGCCGGGGTTGGAGGGCTGGCCTCGTTTCTACTTTCATCCTCTCCCTCTCCCCCACCCACATATTATATTTAAGGAAAGGACGTCCCCGCCTATGTTCTTCAACAAAAAGAAGCCCCAGAAAACCACCACCAAGGTGACCTTCCAAAACACCCCCTGCGACACGCCCCGCCGCCTGGACACCAACAGCGGCACGGACCACCCGATCTCCTCCTGGGAGGAGGTGGAGGAGGCCCTCCGGGGGATGTTCTCCGACCCGGAGGAGTTCGTCATCCTCACCGTGGGGGACCCCCGGTACGGTATCCGGTTCATCCAGTCCACCCAGACGAAAACCGGGGGCATCACCCTGGAGCTTGCCTTGGAATCCCCCGAGGGCACCCGCCTGGTGGAGCGGGCCTGCACCCAGGAGGAGTGCCTGGCCATCTTCCGGGAGTTCTACAACACCACCGATGTCCCCCAGCGGGAGCTGTATAAACCGGTGGAGTTCGCCCTCTGACAGAAAAAGAAAGGCCCCCGGGATTCTCCTCCGCAGGGAGAGACCCGGGGGCCTTTATCCGTCGGCCCGAGGCGATCCCCAGGCCGTCAGCCCCAGGGCTACCGCCGCCGTGAGGGCCTGGGCCAGGGGCATACTCAACCAGACCCCGTTCTGCCCCCAAAAGGAGGGGAGGACCAGAAGGAGCAGCACCTGGAAAACCGGCTCGATGTACACCAGCAGGTAGGAGCGCCCCGCCTTTTCGGTGGCGTAAAAGGCGGCGGTGGTGACCCGGGAGAAAGCCAGGAAAAGGTAGCCACAGAGGAAAATGGGCAAAGCCTCCGCCACCATCTCAGTGGCCGCCGGGGAGGCGCCGAAGAGGGGCCCGATGTTTCCCCGAACGAAATACAGCCCCGCCATGGAGAAAAGGGCCAGCCCCGCCGCCGTGCCGTAGGCCAAGCCCCTGGTCCGGAGGACCGCCCCGGTCTCCCCCTGGCCGTGGTACCGGCTGATGAGGGGCTGGCACCCGTCCCCCACCCCCTGGACCAGCAGGCAGACGATGGCAAAAACATAGCCGATGCAGGCGTAGCTTGCCACCGCCAGCTCCCCGCCCTGGTCCACCGAAAAGCGGTTTATAAACAGGTGGGAGACCAGGGGGGTCAGGGAGATGTCAAAGGGGGCGATGCCGATCTTCACGATCTCCCTGGCGGACCTCCCCAGCCCCTTGACCCGGAGGCCCCAGACCGGGAGCCTGTGCCCGGCCAGATAGATCAGCCCCCCAAGGGCGGTGAGGGCCTGGCCGATGATGGTGGCCAGGGCGGCCCCCGCCACGCTCCAGCCGTAGACCCAGACAAAGAGGTAGTCCAGAAGGATGTTGCAGAGAAACCCGGCGATCATCGTCTCCATGGCGAACCGGGCCCCGTTGTTGTTGCGGATGACAGGGACGACGCCGGTGGCGAAGATCTGGAACACGGCCCCCAGGGCGATGTACCGAAGGTAATCCACCCCCAGGGGGATCATCTCCCCCCGGGCCCCCAGGAGGCGGAGCGCCGGCTCCATGGTGAAAAGCAGAAGGACGGTAAAAAAGAGGCTTACAGCCAAAAGGAGAAGGGTGGTGCATTTCAGGGAGTTCCCCGCCTCTTCTTCCCGGCCGGCGGCCCGGTGGAGGGTGTACATCACCGCCCCGCCCATGCCGACGCCGGTACCCAAAGCCTGCAAAAGGGAGACCACCGGGTAGGCGATGTTGATGGTGGAAAGCCCGATGTCCCCCACGCTGCGCCCCACAAAGAAGCCGTCCACGATGGTGTACACCCCGGAGAGGGCAAAGGCCAGCACCGAGGGGATGACGTAGGAATAAAAGGTCCTGCAAAGGTTCCGATTCATTTCAGCTTTTTCTCCATTTCCTTTTCAAAGACAGTGTTGTAAAGGGAGATGGCCTCCACCAGCTCCCGGACCCGCTCCTCCCCCATAAGGGAGAGGACGGCCCGCTCCAGGTCGTAAAGGGGGGCCAGCAGCTCCTTGGCGTAGGCGGCCCCTTCCCCGGTGAGGGCCACCACCTTCTCCCGCCGGTCCCCGGTTCCGGAGGAGAGGGCCACCAGCTCCTTCATCCGCAGCAGGCGGACCACGCTGTTCACCGTCTGCTTGGTGAGGCCGGTCTGGTCGCAGATCTTCTTCTGGGTCATCTTCCCTTCCCCGTCCAGGGCGTAGAGGACAAAGAGGAGGTAATAATTGACCCCCTTGGCCGCCGCCCAGGCGCTGTACAGGGCGTTGGCCTGGCCCCAGGCCCCCCACAGTTTCTTGTCGTCGTGTGTCATCTCAAAGATCCCTCCTGTTATTATATGGATGAAGGGGCTATCGCCCCCTTCTTTCCAACCACCCTCGGATGGCGAAGGTCCACCGCCGCCAAAGCCGGTCCAGCCAGTCCCGGGCCAGCTCGGTGACGGCGGCGAAAAAAAGAAACCAAAGTTCCCGGCTCATCGTTACCCCCTAAAGCGGCAGGTCCTCTCCTGCTTCCTCCCCCTCCCGGGGAGGCCGGTCCCTTCCCGGCCCCGGGAACAGCCACCCCAGAGCCCAGGCCGCCCAGTCCTTCTGCCGCCAAAGGCATTCCTCCAGGAGGTAAACGGCGGCCAGCAGCGCCAGAAAAAGCAGTCCCTTGTTCATAACGGAAAACCTCCTTTCCCCCTGACAAACAATTAGTCTCTGTACATACTATTATAGTCCGAAAAAAGATATTTGTCAAGTTTCATTTTCCCGGAAAGGCCGGGAAAAATCTATATTGGACAGTTCGCCCCCTTTGTGATACAATAGGACCAGGAGGGAGGTGTTCCCCATGGAGCCATCCACAACCATGGCCCGGGGCATCCGTGCCACCGAGGGAAGATCCGCCTACGACAACGCCTGTAAACGCCTGCTTTCCCAGAAGATCATCCTGGCCTGGATCATGAAAAGCTGCCTGGAGGAGTACCGGGAGCTGGAGGTCCAAGAGATCGCCGAACGGTACATCGAGGGCAAGCCCCTGGTCAGCCAGGAGCCGGTGTTCCCCGGCGAAGGGGGCCCGCTGATCCGGGGGACCAGCACCGAGGACAGCTCCCTGTCGGAGGGAACCGTCACCTACGACATCTGTTTCCGGGCCACCGCCCCGGCCTCGGGGGAGATCATCGAGCTGTACATCAACGTGGAGGCCCAGGGGAAGTTCAACCCCGGCTACCCCCTCCTGAAGCGGGGGATCTACTACTGCAGCCGGATGATCTCCAGCCAGAGCGGCCGGGACTTCACCGATTCCCACTACGAGAAGATCAAGAAGGTCTACTCCATCTGGATCTGCATGGCGCCGCCCAAGTATCGGGAGAACACCATCACCCGGTATCGCCTGGTGGAGGAGCATCTGGTGGGCGAGGCCGTGGAGCCAGTCGAGAACTATGACCTGCTGTCTGTTATCGTAC
>CANOCD010000225.1 GCA_947564495.1 uncultured Angelakisella sp.
TCCCCCGTGATTCGACAAAATAATTGTAACACAGGTCCTACAATAAAGGAAGTGTATTTGCCGAAAAGACAAAGAACCGGCGGGATGTCTCCCAGCCGGTTCCAGAGGATAGTTTTAGGCCAACGCTTCCATCCCCAGGCCGATGGCCTTCAGGTTCAGCTCCACCAGCTCCTTCTTGGAGGGGGGCACCACCTTCTCGATGGCGGCCCGAAGGGCCTCCATGGTGGTAAAGCCGGTTGCCTTCCACAGGGCCCCCAGCATGATGAGGTTGGCCAGCTTCCCCATGCCGTTGTCCTGGGCCAGCCGTGTGGCCGGGACGTAAAGGGCGGTGATGTCGGTCCGATCAGTCTTACGGTCCACCAGGGCGCTGTCGATGACCGCCACCCCCCCGGGGGCCACCGTGTCGATGAACTTGTCGTAGGAGGGGTTGTTCATCACCACCAAAGCATCGGGCTCCAGCACCAGGGGGGAGCCGATAGGCCGGGAGGAGAGGCAGACGCTGCAGTTGGCGGTGCCGCCCCGCATCTCCGGGCCGTAGCTGGGGAGCCAGGAGACCTCCCGCTCCTCCATCATCCCGGCGTAGGCCACCACCTTCCCGGCGAAGAGGATGCCCTGGCCGCCGAAACCGGCAAAGACGAAATTCCAGTCCTTCATCTCAGAATACCCCCTTTTCGTTGGCGGTGCGGTCCTGGTAGACCCCCAAGGGATAGTAGGGGATCATATTGTCCCGAAGCCACTGGAGGGCCTCCACAGGGGTCAGCCCCCAGTTGGTGGGACAGGTGGAAAGGACCTCCACGATGGAGAAGCCCTTCCCGGCGATCTGGGTCTCAAAAGCCTTTTTGATGGCCGCCTTGGCTTTGCGGATGTTGGGCACCGTGTCCACCGAGACCCGCTCGGCGTAGGCCACCCCGGAAAGGGTGGAGAGCATCTCGCAGACCCGCACCGGGAACCCGGCCTTGGTGACGTCCCGTCCGTAGGGGGTGGTCTGGGTCACCTGCCCCGGCAGGGTGGTGGGGGCCATCTGGCCGCCGGTCATGCCGTAGATGGCGTTGTTTACAAAGATCACGGTGATGTTCTCCCCCCGGGTGGCGGCGTGGACCGTCTCGGCGGTGCCGATGGCCGCCAGGTCCCCGTCCCCCTGGTAGGTGAAGATCACCCCGTCGGGGAGGGCCCGTTTCAGGCCGGTGGCGATGGCCGGGGCCCGGCCGTGGGGGGCCTCCACCATGTCGCAGGAGAAGTAGTTGTAGGCCATCACCGAGCAGCCAACCGGGGCGACGCCAACGGCCCTGCCGCCGGCCTCCAGTTCCTCCAGGCTTTCCGCCACCAGCTTGTGGATGATGCCGTGGGTGCAGCCCGGGCAGTAGTGCAGGGGAGCATCGGTGAGCATCTTGGATTTTTCATATACCATCGCCATTATCGGTCACCTCCAGCCATAGTCAGGACCTTTTCCACCACCTCGGCGGGACGGGGGATGACGCCGCCGGTGCGCCCGAAGAACTCCACCGGGACCTTTCCCTCCACCGTCAGCCGGATGTCGTCCACCATCTGACCCATGTTCATCTCCACGCTGAGGAACCCCTTGACATGGGGGATATGGGAGCGGATGGCGTCCTTGGGGAAGGGCCAGAGGGTGACGGGCCGCAGCAGCCCCGCCTTGACCCCCCGGGCCCGGAGGGTATCCACCGCCGACTGGCTCACCCGGGAGGTGGCGCCGAAGGCGACGATGATGTAGTCGGCGTCGTCACAGAGGTACTCCTGGCACCGCTGCTCCGTCTCCTCCACCTTGGCGTACCGGGCGAACCGCTCCACCACGGTGCGCTCCAGCTCGTCGGGGGCAAGGTAGAGGGAATTGACGATGTTGTGGGGGCGCTTGTTCTGGTGGCCGTTGGTGGCCCAGGGCTTCTCGATGAACTTTTCCACCGGCTCGGGGAAGGAGACCGGCTCCATCATCTGGCCCAGGAGGCCGTCGGAGAGGAGCATGGCGGGCATCCGGTACTTTTCAGCCAGGTCGTAAGCCAGAAAGACCAGGTCCACCACCTCCTGGACGGTGCTGGGGGCAAAGACCAGGACGTGGAAATCCCCGTGGCCCAGGGCCCGGGTGGCCTGCCAGTAATCCGACTGGGCGGGCTGGATGCCCCCCAGGCCGGGGCCGCCCCGCTCCACGTTGACGATGAGGCAGGGCAGGTCGCTCCCCGCTATGTAGGAGATGCCCTCGGTCTTGAGGGAGATGCCCGGGGAGGAAGAGGAGGTCATGGCCCGGACCCCGGCGGAGGCCGCCCCCAGGACCATGTTGATGGCGGCGATCTCCGATTCCGCCTGGAGGTAGGTACCCCCGATCTTGGGCATCTTTTTGGACATATAGGCCGCCACTTCGGTCTGGGGGGTGATGGGGTAGCCGAAGAAATGCCGGCAGCCGGCCCGGATAGCCGCTTCCGCCATGGCCTCGTTCCCCTTCATCAAAACACGCTCGGACATATGGTCATTCCCACCTTTCTACTTTTCTACCGTGATGGCGCTGTCCGGGCAAATGATCCCGCACATGGCGCAGCCGATGCAGGCGGCCTGGTCGGTGACCTCCGCCGGGTTGTAGCCCTTGTCGTTCATCCGGCAGGCCGCCAGGCGCAGGATCTTTTTGGGGCAGACGCTGACGCAGAGGCCGCAGCCCTTGCAGATCTTCTCGTCGATGATCGCTCTAGCCATTTTCTATCCCTCTTTTCTCCCCGCCGGCCGGGTCAGCCCGACCGGCTCCAGGGTGGTTTTACATAGATCTGAACCGGCAGGCGGGGGCCCTCCCCCAGGAAGGGAAGGAACCGCTCCTCCGCCGCCGTTCCCAGGACGGAGACCCCGGTGAGACGGGAGACCTCCTCCAGGTAGGGGGCCGAGTCCCGGATCACCTCCGGGGTGGTCTCCGGCCCCAGGTTGGTGTTGTTCACCAGCCAGGTCACCTTCAGCCGGGAGGCGGCCTGGACCCGGGCCAGGAGCTCCGCCTCCTCCCCGGGGTCGGGGTCCAGGGTCCGGCGGCTGTTCACCACGTAGACCATGGTGTAGCCCGTGGCCTCCAGATCGGCGGAAAAGCCCCCCAGGGCCACCGCCCCGTCGTCGTCCCCGCCAAGGTCCAGGATGACCCGCCCTTCCCCGCCCCGGATGGCGGTCCCCACGCTGGGGGGCAGCACCGGGAGGTCCAGGTTGGTATTGGCGTAGATCGGGGCCAGGAGGCGGATGCCCTCCTTTTGGAAAAGTTCCCGGAAGTCCGCCGAACGGAAGTAGGGGTTCACCACGTCCATGTCGATGACCGTGACCCTCTCCCCCGCCCCGGCGGCCAGAAGGGCCAGGTTCACCCCGAGGTTGGTTTTTCCCGAGCCGTAGTGCCCGCAGAGGACCACACGGGAGGAAAGATGTTCCAGCATAGGCGGGGCCCTCCTTTTCCAAAGGTTTACCAGGTTATTATAGCACGTTGCTTTTTTCGATTCAAGACGGAAAAATTCGGGGCGACAGGCCATTCCAGCCCGCCGCCCGGCAGACCGAGGCCACGGGAGCGAAATTCAGCGTAAAAAAGAACGCCCGGGAGAGATGTTCTCCCAGACGTTCCATGATAGAGGAACTTCTCAGCCCTCCTGGTTCTT
>CANOCD010000226.1 GCA_947564495.1 uncultured Angelakisella sp.
CAACATAAACAAAATCATTGTTATTTTTGCCAGTTTATCCACCCAGCGGCACAGGATAAAAAACCCTTGGGGCAGACCGGTCTGATTCGACCATTCGTCTTTTGAATTTCTATCCATACTTTTCCTTCTCACAATAAGGCAAGGGCAAACCGCACTCCTGCCGCCAACAGGGCGGCGGCGCCGGAAGCCAGGAGCATCAGCCGGTCGGCCCGGGGGATGTCCTCCGGCTGGATGGGGCGCAGGTCGTCCCCCAGGGTAGGCTTATGGTGCAGCTCTCCGAAGTAGACAGCGTCCCCGGCCAGCTGGACCCCCAGGATACCCGCCATGGCGGCCTCGGTCTGGGCGCTGTTGGGGCTCTTGTGCTTGCGCCGGTCCCGCCGCCAGATCATCCAGGCCCCCTTGCCGCTGAGCCCCGCCAGGGGGGCCAGGAGAAGGAGCAGCAGGGCGGAGAGCCGGGCGGGGAGCCAGTTTGCCAGGTCGTCCAGCTTGGCGGCGGCGGTGCCGAAATACCGGTACTTCTCGTTCTGGTAGCCCACCATGCTGTCCATGGTGTTCACCGCCTTGTAGCAGAGGGCCAGAGGGGCTCCTCCCAGGGCCATCCAGAACAGGGGGGCGATCTCCCCGTCGCTGGCGTTTTCGGCCACCGTCTCCACGGCGGCTTTGGTCACCCCTTCGGGGGTGAGGGCGGCGGTGTCCCGGCCCACGATGCGGCCCACCGCCTTTCGGGCGGCAGGGAGGTCCCCCTCCTTCAGCCGGGCGTAGACCGCCATGCTCTCCCTTTGGAGGTCCCGGGCGGCCAGGCACTGGTAGCAGAGGAACACCTCCAGTATCCAGGCCAGGGCAGGATGGACCCGCCCCGCCAGCCAAAGGAGCCCCCACCCGGCGGCAAAGGCGGCCATGGGCAGGAGGGCGGCCAGGACAAAGCCGGCGGCCCGCTCCCCCCGGGGGGCAGGGGGGAAGATCCGCCGGAGGGCGGATTCCAAAGCGGTGACAGCCCGGCCCATGAGCCGCACCGGGTGGGGGAGCCAGGGGGGGTCCCCCAGAAGGAGGTCCAGGCAGAAGGCCAGGGGGATGGGGAACAGGGCGTTCATTCGGCCGCCTCCTTTCTTGGCAGTTCGCCCAGGAGGCTGAACCGCCCCGTTTCGGGCCATTTTCCAAGGTCCAGGAGCCAGCCGCCGCAGCAGGGGACCCACCATTCGTAGTAGTCCTGTTCCGGCGTGGCCAGGGCGGCGCAGAGGGCCATGATGACCCCGCCGTGGGTGACGATGGCCCCGTCCTCCCCCAGGGCGGTCAGCTCGTCGGCGGCGGGGCGGAAGGCCGAAAGGGCCCGGGCGGCCACCGCCTCCCGGCTCTCCAGGCCGGGGACTGGGGCGGCGCCGGCGCTTTTCACCCAGGCTTCGTAGAGGGGGTCCCCCTCCAGCTCCCGGTGGTTTTTGTTCTCAAAGGGGCCGAAGCCGGTCTCCCGAAAGCCGGGGACGGGGACCTGCTCCGCCCCGGGGTAGAGGAGGGCGGCGGTCTCCCGGCAGCGGAGAAGGGGGCTTGACCAGACCCGGCGGGGAACAGCGTCCCGGGGGCGGGCGTTGGCCCTTGCCAGGGCGGCCCCCGCCGGGGCCAGGGGCTGGTCGGTAGTCCCGGTCCAGCGGAGCTCTAAATTCCCCTGGGTCATGGCGTGGCGGACCAGTTCCAGGCGGGGCATCAACTTTCCCCTCCTTTGAGCCAGACCGGCAGGCCGCACCAGAGGCGGACCACCTCCCGGGCCTCCTCCGCCAGGCGGCAGGCAAGGCGGCCCACCGCCTCCCGCCAGGCCCGGTCCGCCGGGTCCACGGGCACCAGGCCGCAGCCTACCTCCCGGCAGAGGACGTACTCCCGCCCCAAGAGCCGGGGGAGCAGTTCCATAGGGTCCTCCCCCCGGTCCAGGGTCTCCCGGACGATCCCCTCCAGGTTTCGGAGGATAGGGGCGTCTTCCTCCAGGCGGCTTGTGACCTGGGAGGGGTCGTATCCGCTGTGGGCCAGGGTCCAGGCCAATTTCCCCTGAGCCGCCCCGCCGGTGACAAGGATCATAGGAACACCTCCTCTATGGACAATCCCAAGGTCATCCCCAGAAGGACGGCCAATTCGCAAAGGGTCAGGAAATACCCCGCCAGGTCCCCGGTGGTGCCCCCCATCCCCCGGCAGACCAAGCTGTACCGCAGTAGAGCCAGGGAAGCCCCCAGCAGGCCCAGGAGGCTGGGGACGGGGGCCAGGAGGAGCATCCCCCCGGCGGTCAGGACTGCCAGCAGGCCGTCGATGACCGCCACCGCCTTTTTGTCCGCCGCCGTGGCGAAGGTATGGACCAGGCCGCTTTCCTTGGCCAGGGGAAGGGTGGCCACCCCCAATCCGCTGAGGGCCCGGGAGAGGACAAAGCCCAGCCCCGCCGCCCAAAGCTCCTGCTCCCCGCCGCAGCGGAGAAAGCTGTCCCAGGCCCCGCAGGCAAGGAGGAGGCAGCCGCAGACCGCCATCACCCCGAAGGCCCCGGTCCGGGGGTCCTTCATGATCTCCAGCTTTTTCTCCCGGGGCTGGCGGGAGGCCAGGGCGTCGGCGGCGTCGCAGAAGCCGTCCAGGTGGATGCCCCCGGTGACGGCTACGGGGAGCATCGTCAGCCCCGCCGCCGTAAGAAACCGTCCCAGGTCCAAAAGGCCGCAGAAGCGGTACCAGCCCCAGAGGGCCAGGGCCACCATCCCCCCCACGAGGGGGAACCAGCAGAGGGCGTGGCGCATCCCCTCCCGGTCCCAGTCCACCCGGGGCATGGGAATAGCGGAGTACATGGAAAAGGCGATGACCAGGGAACGAAACGGCTTCACAGGCGGGGGGCCTCCTTTCCGGGGTGTTTGTGATAGAGGGGGATGCCGCAGATCACCTCGGCGGCGACCTCGCACCGGGCGGCGCAGAAGGACTGGACGGCGGAAAGGGCCCGGAGGTACGCCCCCAGTTCCCCCTCCGGGCCGGGGCCTTCTGCAAAGACGGCGTTGCCGATGACCACCAGGTTTTCCGCCTGGGCGAAAAGCCGCTCCAGGCCGGAGAGAAGGGCCGGTCCCCCTCCGCCGCCGGGGGAATACAGCTCGTTGGCGGCAAGGTTGCCCAGGTCCTCCAGGAGGACGGTGGCCCGGGGGGGCAGTTCCAGGGAGGCGAGGTCCCGGGGGCGCTCCACCGTCTGGAAGCCCTTCCCGGCCCGGGCGGCCCGGTGGCGGGCGACACGCCGGAGACTTTCCCCGTCCCCGGCCTCCATGGTGGCCAGGTAGAGGAGGGGCCCGCCCCTCCTCTGATGGAGGGAGACGGCCCAGGATTCCCCCAGGCGGCTTTTGCCGCAGGCGCTTCCGCCCTCCAGGTAAACGGTCATCTGGTTTTCCTCCCCTTCCTGTAGACCGGTAACGCTTACCCTTCTTTGATGAAAAACAGGCCGAAGCCGCTGACCAGAAGCCCCAGGACGAACAGGGCCAGGGCGATCCCCTCCGGGCCGCTGGAATCGGGCCCGCTCAGGATGCAGAGCCCCAGAAAAAACAGGCTGGCTAAGAGCCTATTCAAAATCTCCCCGCACGCCGCCCGAACGGGTCTTTTTCCGTCCTG
>CANOCD010000227.1 GCA_947564495.1 uncultured Angelakisella sp.
ACGGAAAGAAGGTCCGCCGGAAGGGCAACGTCGTTAAGCCATCAACCGCTGTCAGCTCCCAGGATGCAAGCCCAATGAGCGCACGCCCAAAGGGTCACTGCCTAACGAAACAAACAGCGTTGGCAATCAGGACCACAGCCCGGCGTGTCAGGGGAAAGGGTGTGCAGGGTGGTAGCGCCTAGGCCCCCTACGGGGGCCACCTCTCCGTCGCCTGCGGGCGACACCTCCCCTTTCAGGGGAGGCAAGGAAGGCCGCCTGCGGCGGCGCATCCCCCGGAGGGGGAGGCAGGGGGCAAACTCCCCCCGGCCTAAAACTTCCACTTGTGATTTCCCCCCGAATATGGTATCTTTATAGGGTATCCAAATACCTACATAAGGAGTACACCGCCCATGAAAAATCACCTGCCCCGCTTTTGTCTGGCCCTCCTCCTCTGCCTGGGCCTTTTGGGCTGCGCCCCCAAAGCCATGGAAGCCTTCGCCGCCTGGCAGCCGGAGATCTCCCTTTACGCCGGCGACAGCTGGGAGGGGGACATCCCCGGGGACAGCGACAGCGCCGAATACACCATCTCGGTGAACAACGTCCCCGGCCTGGAGGCCCGGCTGGAGGGGAACCGCCTCCACCTCCTGGCCACCCGCCCCGGGGACGGCCAGATCACCCTCTCCGCCACCGCCAAGGGCTACCACGACACCAACCTCACCATCCCCATCCAGATCCAGCCCCGGACCCTGGAGCTGAACTGGTCCGCCGATGGCGAGGCCCCCGCCGAGGGGGAGCCGGAGTTCCTCTGGGCCGGGGAAGAGGACATCGCCGTCCTGGTCGGAAAGAGCTTCGACCTCTCCTTCTCGGAGAAGTACGACTTCTCCCCCCTGCCGGATGACGTGACCTTCACCGCCAGCCTGGAGCCCCAGGAGCTGGGCACCCTCCAGCTGGACGGGGACACCGTCTCCTTCACCGCCGGGGAGAGCCACGGCCAGGGGACCCTGGAGGTCACCGCCTCCGCCAAGAACTACGACGACGCCGTCCTCTCCATCCCCCTGTCGGTGGTCCGGGGCAAACTCCCCCTGTCGGTGACCGCCAACGGGGCGGAGCTCACCGAGATCGACATGGAGAACGGTTCCACCCTGGTCTTTCAGGTCACCGCCGGGGGCGGCGACGTGGAGGCCGACCTGGACTGCCCCAACACCAACATGACCAAGAACGGCAACGCCTACGCCATCACCGCCTCCGCCCCGGCGGAGGGGACCCTGACCCTCTCCGCCCAGGGGGAGGGCTGGCTCAGCTCCTCGGTGGAGATCCCCGTGGTGGTCACCAAGACCAAGGCCACGGTGACCCCCGCCTCCTCCACCGTCAACGTGGAGCCGGGGAGCCAGGAGACAATGGCCCTCACCACCAAGCCCCAGGGGGCCCAGGTGTCGGCCAGCGTCTCGGGGGAGGGCTTCACCGCCTCGGTGGATGGCACCACCCTGACCATCTCCGCCAGTGAGAACGCCCAGGGCACCGCCGAGATCACCCTGTCGGTCATCGCCGCCAACTACGCCGACGGCAAGGCTAAGGTCACCGCCACCGCCAAGCTGGAGCCCATCGAACTCACCCTCTCTGCCGCCTCGGTGTCGGTGGAGGAGGACAAGAGCCAGGCCCTGACCGTCTCCGCCACCCCCCAGGGGTGCAAGGTCACCGCCGAGGCCCAGGGGGACATCACCGCCGAGCTGGCCGACGGCACCCTGACCATCACCGGGGAGAAGGCCGGGAGCGCCACCGTGACGGTCACCGCCTCCATGGAGGGCCGGGAATCGGTCACCAAGACGGTGAAGGTCACCGTCACCGCCCCCATCGTCCTGCCCAACGTGGACACCACCACCTACGCCAACGACGCCGCCGAGATCATCCGGCTGACCAACGAGTACCGCCAGGAGAACGGTCTCGGCAAGCTCTCCCACGTCTCCATCGTGGATATTCCCGCCACCGTCCGGGCCGAGGAGGCCGCCCAGGTCTGGTCCCACACCCGCCCCGACGGAACCAACTTCAACACCGTCTTTACCGAGTGCGGCCTGAAGTACACCGCCTACGGGGAGAACCTTTTCGCCGTCAACGCCAGCTACACCCCGGAGCAGGTCCTCCAGGAGTGGAAGGATTCTGCACCCCACAATGAAAATCTGCTGCGTGAAAACTTCAACGGCATCGGCGTGGGCATCGCCTATGTGGGGGGCGAATACTACTACTGCCAGCTGTTCATCCAGCGGTAACATCCAACAGCATCCCAGGGAGTCCCCGCCAGAGCCGGCGGGGGCTTCCTTTGACATCACAAAGAAAGAGGCGCATCCCTATGATCAAATTCATCGCCAGCGACCTGGACGGGACGCTGCTGAAAAACGGGGCCCAGTACCCCTCCAAGGAGGCCCTGGAGCTCATCGAAGCCCTTCGGGAGAAGGGGGTGCTCTTCGCCGCCGCCAGCGGGAGACAGTGCCCCAACCTCCGGCGGCTGTTCTGGCCGGTATCCCAGGAGATGATCCTGCTGGGGGAAAACGGGTGCCTGGTGACCTACAAGGGGCGGGTCCTCTCCCAGATCCCCCTGGGGCAGGAGCTGGCCCTGGAGCTGATCCGGGAGATATTGGCCATGGACGACCGTTGCGAGGCCCTCATCAGCTGCCCGGACGCTTACTGGCTGCTGCCCAAGACCCGGCACTACCTGGACGTGGTGCTGAACCGGTGGAAGATGACCATCTGCACCGCCGAGACCCCGGAGGAGATCTGCGAGCCCATCCTGAAGATCTCCATGTGCATGACCGACGGCTTGGACCCGGCGGTGGCGGGGGAGATGTCCCGGCGGTGGTCGGGGCGGTGCAAGACCGCTGTCTCGGGGAAGGAGTGGCTGGATTTCACCCTGGGGGACAAGGGGCAGGCCATCCGGGCCATCCGGGGGGAGTTCGGCTTTGCCAGGGACGAGGTGGCGGTTTTCGGGGACAACTACAACGACATGGAGATGCTGGACGAGGCGGGGCACGCCTACGCCATGGACAGCGCCCCGGATGAGGTGAAGGGGCACGCTAACTACATCTGCCACCGGGTGGAGGACACCTTGCGGGAGATTTTGGAGGGGTTATGAGACAGGAGTTATCGCCGGAACTGATGGAACAGCTTTACAGCCCGGACGCCGCCGCTTTCTGGGGGGATCGGGCCTGGGCGCTGCCTCTCTGGGAGGAGGCGGCGGGGGCGATCCTTTCCCTGGGGGAGGGGATCGAGGTGCGGTATGCCAAGACCCAGGTGACCTTTCGGACCAGGAACGGGTTTGCGTTTTTGTCGCCGCCTTACCGGAGGAGGAAGGGGTGGCCGGAGGAGTGTATTCTGCTCACCTTTGGGCTGGGGTATCCGGTGGAGCACCCTCGGATCGCAGTCAAGACCGAGGCGGCGCCGGGGCGGTGGACTCATCACGTGGTGCTCAGCGAACCGGGGCAGGTGGATGAAGTGGTCATGGGGTGGCTGCGGGAGGCTTATGAGTTTTCGTTTCGGGGCCGCCGGGGGTAAGCCACGCACGAGGTAAAAATCGAGACAGGCAAAGTTTAGGGCCGCCCTTTTCAAAGGGCGGTGGA
>CANOCD010000228.1 GCA_947564495.1 uncultured Angelakisella sp.
CGATCCTTTGGGCCGTCTTTCCGCCCCCCCTGGCCCCCGCCAAAGAATCTCCCCCCGGGAGTAGACTTTTCCCCAAAAAACGAGTAAAATAAAAGTCTACGGGAAAACCGCAACATGAAAAAAGGGGGGTATGGACGTGAAGGTCCTGATCGTGGACGACGAGCCCAGCATCGTCAACCTCATCCGGATGAACCTGAAGCTGGAGGGCTACGACACCGTCTGCGCCTATTCGGGGCGGGAGGCGGTGGAAGCCTACGCCGCCGAAAAGCCGGACATCGTCCTGCTGGACATCATGCTGCCGGATATGGACGGCTATGACGTCCTGCGGGCCATCCAGGAGCTGGACCGCTCCGCCGCCGTCATCTTCATCACCGCCAACGACAAGCGCACCAGCAAGATATTGGGGCTGGAGCTGGGGGCGGACGACTATATCACCAAGCCTTTCGACAACAAGGAGCTGGTGCTCCGGGTCAAGACCCTGTGGCGGCGCATCCGCCTGACCCGGGGGGCCGCCCGGGAGGAGGCCGAGGCCGCCCCTCCCCCGCCGCCGGAGGACCCCCGGGAGAGCCAGCCCCTTGCCTACGGCATCCTCACCCTGGACCCCGAGGCCCGCACCACCCTGGTGGAGGGGGAGGAGGTCTCCCTCACCTTCCGGGAGTTCGACCTCCTCTGCTACCTGACCAAGAACCGCCGCCGGGTGCTGAAGCGGGAGGAGCTGCTGGAAAACATCTGGGGGTACAGCTATATGGGCAACACCCGGGCGGTGGACATCCTCATCCAGCGGCTGCGCCAGAAGCTGGGGCCCGCCGGGGAGTACATCCGCACCGTCTACGGGGTGGGCTACCGCTTTGAGGGGCCGGGGAAATGATCCAGGAACGGCTGCGCTTTCGGATCATCCGCCTCAACCTCATCTACCTGCTGCCCATCCTGCTGCTCTGCTGCGCCGCCGTGTTCAGCGGCTTTCTGGCCCTGACCCGGCGGTCCCAGGTGCGCTTTTTGACCAGCGAAAGCTACATGAGCCAGGTCTATCTCATGGACCGCCTGGGCTACCGGGGGGACCCGGAATCCCAGCGGCGGCAGCTCCAGGACACCGCCCCCCTGCTGTGCAGCACCCTGGCGGACATCTCCAGCCTGCGGGTGCAGCTCTACTCCAGCGGGGGGGAGCTCATGGCCGATTCCCTCCCCCCCGAGCCGGTGGAGGCCACCGCCGACGTGGCCAGCGCCGCCGGGGGCACCAAAGCCTACCTCTTTTTCAATGAGGGATGGCGGTCCTACCTCTCCTTCTCCAGCCCGGTGTACAGCAGCGGCGGGGAGACCATCGGGGTCATCCGCTACCTCACCCCCCAGGGGGACACCGGCCTGCTGCGGAGCGTGGCGGCCCTCCTGGCCGCCCTGGTCATCCTGGCCTCCCTCCTCTGCTACCTGGTCAGCACCGCCCTGGCGGAGATCGTGGCCCGGCCCGTCCTCTCCCTCCAGAAGGCGTTGGGCCAGATGGAGCGGGGGGAGCCGGTGGAACTTTCCGCCGGGGCCTTCCAGGGGGAGTTCAAGGGGCTGGAGCGGTCCTTCCTCACCATGGAGGAGGCCAACCGCCAGACCCTCCTCCGCCTGGAGCAGGAGAAGGAGAAGCAGAACCTTTTCTTCAACAGCGCCACCCACCAGCTCAAGACCCCCCTCACCTCCATCATCGGCTACTCGGAGATCATCCAGCGGATGAGCGAAGACGAGGACATCACCCTCAGCGCCCAATACATCCAGGACGCCGGGCGGCACCTGCTGACGGTGGTGGAAAACATCATCAACATCTCCCGGTACCAGAGCACCGAGTACCAGTTCAGCCCCAGCTGGTTCCGGCTGGAGGAGCTCTGCCAGGAGTGCCGGACCCTTCTCCTCCCCCGGCTGGAGCGCAGCGGCATCACCCTGAGCTGCAACTGCGGCACCACCGAGGTGTACTTTGACCGGGAGCGCATCCGGGAGGTGGTGCTGAACCTCCTGGACAACTGCATCCTTCACAGCGGCTGCACCCGTGTCGCCGTCTCCTCGGCCACCGTGCCGGTGCGCCTTGTCGTGGAGGACAACGGGGAGGGCATCCCCCCGGAACAGCTGGAGCGGCTCTTCCAGCCCTTCTACCGGCCCGGCTCCTCCGCCCCCGGGGGCAGCGGCCTGGGGCTTTCCATCTGCAAGGAGATCATGACCGCCCAGGGGGGCGAGATCGAGGTCCACTCCACCCCAGGCTCCGGCACCCGGGTCATCCTCTACTTCCAGGACCCCAAGGAGCCCCACCGGTGGTACGACTATATGGCCAGAAGGATCTAGGAGGGATGCCGCTTTATGGACCAGACCATTCGCCGGCGGGCCTTTCTGGCCGTCTACCTCATCGCCATGCTCCTGGCCAGCCTTTTCCTCCTCCGGTGGACCCTGGCGCCGGGGGAGATGGTCCGGATCGACGACCGGGAGGCGGTGATGCGCCGCAAGACCTTCGTCCCCCTCACCGGGCTGGTGGTCCGGGACCCCTGCTGGCCCGACATGGAGGTCACTGACGGGGTGGCCCTTTACGCCCTGGGGCAGCAGATCAACGCCATCCCCCGGGCGGGGGGGCAGTTCCCGGGGGAGGCCCCGGGGAAGATGACGGGGGAACTCTCCTTCGCCAACGGCACCAAGGCCCCCTTTTCGGTGGGGACGGTGCTGACCATCGGGGACACGGTGTACTACACCCCCGAGGCCCAGGAGGAACTGGAGGAGATCCGGGCGGTCATCGCCGGGTATCTCTACAACCTCCCCAGCCTGGGCAGCTTCTTCCAGCCGGATCACCAGGCGGTCCTCTCCGACGGGGAGGGCTCCCTGGCCCTCTCCCCCGAGGCCATGGAGCAGCTGCGCCAAGCCATCCTGGCCGGGGAGCTGGTGGAGGACTTTGAGGGGGTATCCCCCCAGGAGGGGGGCCGCCTGCCCCGGTACACCATCCAGGTCCGCAGCCCCGAGGGGCTGGACGAGGTGCGGCTGGCGGTCTACGCCAACGAGTCCATCCAGGTCTACGACGCTTACGCCCCCAGCCAGCCCATGGTGTTCTGCTTCGGCGCCGAGCTGGTGCCCCTTTGCCAGGGACTGCTGGAGGGGGCCTGAACCACAGCAAAAAGACACCGCCCGGCGGAGGGAAGCTCCTCCATCGGGCGGTGTTTTTTGTTGTTTCGTCATCCCTTCGGGGCGTTCAGCCTATGCCCAGGAGCCACCTGACCTCGAACATCATGACCCCTTTTTCTCCGCTCCCTTTCAGGACCTCTCTTGCGCCGCTGTTCGCCGCTTTGCAGTATTCATAGGTCAGGTACTGGGTATCGTAGGCGACTCTGCCCTTCTCGCCCTTTTGGAGCAGGGCGAGAAGGCTATCATAGCAGTCCGCATAGTCAGGGCCGGAAGCACCCCCCAGCCTGCCGTTAAAAAAGGCAGCCATATCCGGGCGTTCCCCGGTCAGGACCTCCCTGACGAAAGCCGGGTCGCAGTCCAGCAGCTGGGTGGCCGGCCCCTGGATGGAAGCGTAGCCAGTGATGCTCTCGTACTTCAGGCCGCTGTGCTCCATGACCTCTTTGCTGAG
>CANOCD010000229.1 GCA_947564495.1 uncultured Angelakisella sp.
CAAGGGGGCCCGGGAGAACAACCTGAAAAACGTGGACCTCGCTATCCCCCGGGACAAGCTCATCGTCTTTACCGGCCTTTCCGGCTCGGGCAAGACCTCCCTGGCCTTTGACACCATCTACGCCGACGGCCAGCGGCGGTACGTGGAGAGCCTTTCCTCCTACGCCCGGATGTTCCTGGGCCAGATGGACAAGCCCGACGTGGATTCCATCGAGGGGCTTTCCCCGGCCATCTCCATCGACCAAAAGACCACCTCCAAGAATCCCCGGTCCACCGTGGGCACCGTCACCGAAATTTACGACTACCTCCGGCTTTTGTACGCCCGGATCGGCACCCCCCACTGCCCGGTCTGCGGCCGGGAGATCAGCCAGCAGACGGTGGACCAGATCGTGGACAAGGTCATGGCCCTCCCCGAGGGGACCCGGATACAGGTGATGGCCCCGGTGGTGCGCCGCCGGAAGGGGGAGCACCAGAAGGAGTTCGAGGCCGCCCGCCGGGCCGGGTACGTCCGGGTCCGGGTGGACGGCAGCCTCTACGAGCTTGCCGAGACCATCCAGCTGGACAAGAACAAGAAGCACACCATCGAGATCGTGGTGGACCGCCTGGTCATCAAGCCGGAGATCCGCTCCCGCCTTGCCGATTCCATCGAGACCGCCTCCGGCCTCACCGGGGGGCTGGCTTTGGTGGACGTCATCGGCGGGGAGGAGATCCTCTACTCCCAGAACTACTCCTGCCCCGACCACGACATCTCCATCGAGGAGCTGGCTCCCAGTATGTTCTCCTTCAACAACCCCCACGGGGCCTGCGAAAAGTGCACCGGCCTGGGGACCTTCCAGCGGGTGGACCCCGACCTGGTGGTGGGGAACCGGGAGCTCTCCCTGGCCCAGGGGGCCATCCGGGTCTCGGGGTGGAACTACCAGGACGGGGGCATCGCCCGGATGTACTTCGACGGCCTCTCCAAGCACTTCGACATCCCCCTGGACGTCCCGGTGAAGGACCTGCCCCAGGCCAAGCTGGACATCATCCTCTACGGCACCCGGGGGGAAAAGTTCCGGATGCAGCGGGAGACCGGCACCATGACCGGCAGCTACTACACCGACTTCGAGGGCATCGTCAACAACCTGGAGCGGCGCTTTAAGGAGACCAGCAGCGAGTACGCCCGGTTCGAGCTGGGCAGCTATATGACCGCCGTGGAGTGTCCCGTCTGCCACGGGGACCGGCTGAAAAAGACCATCCTGGGGGTGACGGTAGGGGGGAAGAACATCGCCGACTTCTGCAAAATGTCGGTGAAGGAAGCCCTGAAGTTCACCCGGGAGCTGACCCTCACCCGGCAGCAGGAGCTCATCGCCGCGCAGATCATCAAGGAGATCCGCTCCCGCCTGGGCTTTCTGGTCAACGTGGGGCTGGATTACCTCACCCTCTCCCGGTCCGCCGGGACCCTCTCCGGGGGGGAGAGCCAGCGCATCCGCCTGGCCACCCAGATCGGCTCCAGCCTCATGGGGGTGCTGTATATCCTGGACGAGCCCAGCATCGGCCTCCACCAGCGGGACAACGACCGGCTCATCGCCACCCTCAAAAAGCTCCGGGACCAGGGGAACACCGTCATCGTGGTGGAACACGACGAGGACACCATGCGGGCCTCCGACTACATCGTGGACGTGGGCCCCGGGGCCGGGGTCCACGGGGGGAACATCGTCTTTTCCGGCACCCCCGACAAGATCGAAAGCTGCAAGGAGTCGGTGACGGGGCAGTACCTCAGCGGGGCCCGGAAGGTCCCGGTGCCAAAGACCCGCCGCCCGGGGAACGGCCAGTTCCTCCAGGTGCTGGGGGCCGCCGAGCACAACCTAAAGGGCATCGACGTCCGGTTCCCCCTGGGGACCTTCATCGCCGTCACCGGGGTCTCCGGGTCGGGCAAGAGCAGCCTGGTCAATGAAATTCTGTTCAAGAGTCTTTCCGCCTCCCTCAACCGCAGCCGGGCCCGGTCCGGGGCCTGCCGGGAAATTTTAGGGGTGGAGTACCTGGACAAGGTCATCAACATCGACCAGTCCCCCATCGGCAGGACCCCCCGGTCCAACCCCGCCACCTACACCGGCACCTTCACCGACATCCGGGAGGTGTTCGCCGCCACCAACGACGCCAAGATGCGGGGGTACAAGAGCAACCGCTTCTCCTTCAACGTCAAGGGGGGGCGGTGCGAAGCCTGCGAAGGGGACGGCATCATCAAGATCGAGATGCACTTTCTCCCCGACGTCTTTGTCCCCTGCGAGGTCTGCAAGGGCCGCCGGTACAACCGGGAGACCCTGGAGGTCCACTACAAGGGCAAGAACATCTACGACGTCCTGGAGATGACGGTGGAGGAGGGCCTGGCCTTCTTCGAGAACATCCCCAAGATCAAGCGGAAGCTCCAGACCCTCTACGACGTGGGGCTGGGGTATCTGAAGATCGGCCAGCCGGCCACCACCCTCTCCGGCGGCGAGGCCCAGCGGGTGAAGCTGGCCACCGAGCTTTCCAAGCGGCCCACCGGCAAGACGGTGTACATCCTGGACGAGCCCACCACCGGCCTCCACGCCGCCGACGTCCAGAAGCTCATCGAGGTGCTGCAAAAGTTTGTGGAGGCTGGTAATACCGTCATCGTCATTGAGCATAATATGGATGTGATCAAGACAGCGGACCACATCATCGACCTGGGCCCCGAGGGCGGGGACCTGGGGGGGACCCTGGTCTGCCACGGCACCCCGGAGGAGGTGGCGGCCTGCCCCGCCTCCTACACCGGCAGGTATCTGAAGAAGTACCTGGAACGGTAGTCCAAAAGGATTGTGTCCCGTCTGTCCCCCGGGGCAGGCGGGCTTTCCCCGGGAGCGGTCCTCGCAGACTGCACAGGAAAAGCCTGCCGGCGGGGACCATTTTTTGGCAAAAGGGAAAAAGTTGGAAAACCCCTTTACACAATTATACTATTATGGTATAGTTTATCCACCTTCAAAAATATGGGAAAAGAAAGGAGCAATGGATCATGGCAAAGTATGTCTGCACCGTGTGCGGTTTTGTTTACGACGAGGCGGAGGGCTATCCCGACGGCGGCATCGCCCCCGGCACCAAGTGGGAGGATGTCCCCGAGGACTTCACCTGCCCCCTCTGCGGCGTGGGGAAGGACCAGTTCGAGGCCGAATAAAAAGAGGCTGTATGCGCGGCCGGAGGATGCCAGGCGGACGGGGAAGGACCCGGACGGCTGGCGTCAAACGGTTTTGATGTGATCTTAACGATAAGACAAAAGCGGAGGTGATCCCCATGAAGAAGATCTTGGACGGGATCTATGAGGTAGGGGCGCTGAACCCCGCCATGCGGGTGTTCGATATTGTGATGGAGACCGACTACGGCACGTCCTACAACTCCTACCTGGTCAAGGGGCGGGATAAGACCGCCCTTGTCGACGTCTGCCACAGGAGCTTTTTCGAGCCCTACCTGGCCAATATCCAAGAGGTCTGTGACCCCAAGGAGATCGACTATATCATCCTGAACCACAACGAGCCGGACCACACCGGCGCCCTGGCCGAGGTGCTGCCGGAACTGGGGGAGGTGACC
>CANOCD010000230.1 GCA_947564495.1 uncultured Angelakisella sp.
GGACGAGGAGCTGGACAACCTCCACTCGGTCTATGTGGACCAGTGGGACTGGGAGCTGGTCATCACCGGGGAGCAGCGCACCACCGCCTTTTTGCGGGAGAAGGTCGCCCGGCTCTGGCAGGTCTTTACCAAGAGCCAGGAGATCCTCTGCGGCAAGTTCCCCCGGCTCTCCCGGTTCTTCCCCAAGGAGATCGCCTTTGTCACCACCCAGGAGCTGGAGGACCGCTGGCCCGAAAAGTCCCCCCGGGAGCGGGAGGACGCCATCGCCAAGGAACACGGGGCGGTGTTCCTCATGGGGATCGGGGGGGACCTCAAGAGCGGTAAGCCCCACGACGGCCGGGCCCCCGACTACGACGACTGGGCCCTTAACGGGGACATCCTGGTCTGGTACCCCGTCCTGGACCGGGCCATCGAGCTCTCCTCCATGGGCATCCGGGTGGACGCCTCCTCCCTGGCACGGCAGCTGGCCGTCCGGGGCTGCCAGGAGCGCCGGGAGCTCCCCTTCCACAAGGCCCTCCTGGAGGGCCGCCTCCCCCTGACCATGGGGGGCGGCATCGGCCAGTCCCGGATCTGCATGGTGCTGCTGGAAAAGGCCCACATCGGGGAGGTCCAGGCTTCCATCTGGCCCCAGGACCAGCTGGAGCTCTGCGCCGCCAACGGGGTCCATCTGCTGTAAACAAAAAAAGAAAGGGGCCGCCCGACGAGACGAGGGCGGCCTTCTCTATCACAAAGAAAAAGTCACAGACGGAGGAAGTAGAAAATGAGCCCACACGAAACGTTCGGCTGCCGGGTGTTCAGCCGGAAGGTGATGAAGGAGCGCCTCCCACGGGAGGTCTGGGAGCGGCTGGAGCGGGCCACCCACACCGGGGGAAAACTGGACCTGGAGATCGCCCAAACGGTGGCCGACGCCATGCGCCAATGGGCCCTGGAGCAGGGGGCCACCCACTTCACCCACTGGTTCCAGCCCATGACCGGCATCACCGCCGGGAAGTTCGACGCCTTTCTCTCCCCCGACGGGGAGGGCGGGGCCATCACCGAGTTTTCCGGCAAGTCCCTTTTTATGGGGGAGCCGGACGCCTCCTCCTTCCCCTCCGGGGGACTCCGGGCCACCTTTGAGGCCCGGGGCTACACCGCCTGGGACCCCACCAGCCCCGCCTTTGTCAAGGACGGGACCCTCTACATCCCCACCGCTTTCTGCGCCTACACCGGACAGGCCCTGGACGCCAAGACCCCCCTCCTCCGGTCCATGGAGGCGGTGGGCCGGGAGGCGGTCCGCTTCTGCCGGGCCATCGGCATGGAGGGGGTCACCCGGGTGGAGCCCTCGGTGGGGGCGGAGCAGGAGTATTTCATCGTGGACCGGGACGCCTACGAGGGCCGCCTGGACCTGAAGATCTGCGGCGTCACCCTCCAGGGGGCCCCCATGCCCAAGGGCCAGGAGCTGGACGACCACTACCTGGGGCGCATCCGCATCCGCATCCGGAAGTATATGGAGGAGGTGGACCGCCGCCTCTGGGAGCTGGGGGTCCCGGCCAAGACCAAGCACAACGAGGCCGCCCCCGCCCAGCACGAGCTGGCCCTCCTCTACGAGGGGTGCAACATCGCCTGCGACCACAACCAGCTGGTGATGGAGGTCCTCCGCCAGGTGGCCAAGGAGCAGGGGCTGGCCTGCCTCCTCCACGAAAAGCCCTTTGCCAAGGTCAACGGCAGCGGCAAGCACAACAACTACTCCCTTTCCACCAACACCGGGGTGAATCTCCTTTCCCCGGGGAAGGACCCCGCCGGGAACCTCCCCTTCCTCCTCACCCTCTGCGCCTTCCTCCGGGGGGTGGATCTCTACCCGGAGCTCTTGCGCCTCTCCGCCGCTTCGGCGGGGAACGACCTGCGCCTGGGGGGGAGCGAGGCCCCCCCCGCCATCATCTCGGTCTTTCTGGGGGACGCCCTCCTGGGGACCCTCCACCAGGCCGCCGGGGAGGAGATCGCCGGGGGCCCGGGGGTCCACAGCCTGAACATCGGGGTCTCCACCAGCCCGGAGCTCATGGCCGACGACAGCGACCGGAACCGCACCAGCCCCCTGGCCTTCACCGGCAACAAGTTCGAGTTCCGGATGGTGGGCTCCTCCCAGTCCATCGCCCTGGCCAACACCGTCCTCAACACCATCCTGGCGGACAGCTTCAACGCCTTCGCCATCTACTTCGAGGAGGAGGGCTTCAGCGAGGCCACCGTCCGCCGGGTCATCGCCGAGACGCTGCGGAGCCACGGGCGGATCGTTTTCAACGGGGACAACTACAGCCAGCAGTGGGTCCAGGAGGCCATGGACCGGGGGCTCCCGGTCATCGGGGACACGGTGGAGGCTATGGAGGCGCTGGAGGACCCCAAGAACTGGAAACTCCTGGAGCGGTTCGGGGTGTTCACCGCCGCCGAGTGCGCCTCCCGCCACGAGATCATGGTGGAAAACTACAACAAGGTGGTGGGTATCGAGGCGGCCACCCTGGTCCAGATGGTCCGGCGGCAGATCCTCCCCGCCGCCGCCCGGTACACTGGCGGCCTGGCCCGGGACGTCCGGGACTTCAACGCCGCCACGGGCCGGGGCCAGGGCTACCTGGAGGACCACCTGGAGCAGCTTTCCGACCTGACCAACGCCATCTCCAACGGGGTGGACGGCCTGGAATGGGACCTGGACACCCTCCCCGAGGACCCCAGGGAGCGGGCGGTCTATATGCGGGACGTGGTGCGCCGGGACCTGGGGGAGCTCCGGGAGTCCTGCGACCGGGCGGAGGCCCTGATGCCCGGGGACGCCTGGCCCGTCCCCACCTACACCGACCTGGTACACTACGTATAAGGAGGACCCTCCATGAATCCTTTCATCGCCCAATACATCCCGGTGGCGGACCTCATCGCCCAGACCTTCGGGCCGGACTGCGAGGTGGTGCTCCACGACCTGACCACGCCCCAGAAGTCGGTGGTGTACACGGTGAACAACCATGTGACGGGGCGGCGGCTGGGGCAGAGCTTTGACCGGCTGGTGCCCCAGGTGATGCTTTCCCGGGAGCTGGAAAACGACGTGGTGGCCAACTACTACTTCCGGACGGCCCAGGGGAAGCTGATCCGGTCTTCCACGGCTCTTCTCCGGGACGGGACGGGGGAGGCGGCGGGGGCCATCTGCGTCAATCTGGACACCACGGCGGTGACCCGGGGGCTGGAGTGGCTCCAGGGGATGCTCCCCGGGCGGGAGGAGGCGGCGCCGGCCCGGGAGGAGCCCCCGGCGGCGGGGCCGGCTCACGTGGGGGACATGGTGACCGAGGTGATCGACCAGATCATCGGGGGGAAGGATATTTCCCGGCTGCACCGGGAGGAGAAGCTGGAGCTGATCCGGGTGATGGATCAGCGGGGGGTTTTTCTGATGAAGGGGGCGGTGGAACGGGTGGGGGCCCGGATGGGGATCTCACGGGTGACGGTGTACAGCTATATTGATGAGGCCCGGGGGAAGTGAGGGGCTGGGGTAAGCACAAGGCCGCAATCGAGCCAGGCAAAGTTTAGGGCCGCCCTTTTCAAAGGGCGGTAGGGTCC
>CANOCD010000231.1 GCA_947564495.1 uncultured Angelakisella sp.
TAAAGGCTGGACTGCGTTTTTGTGCCTTGCAGGACGGAAAAATCCCTCGCCCAGCCGGCATCCCCCGGCTATGAATCCAGCTTCTAAAGGGCATCAGGAGGGGGGCTCCCTGGAGCCCTCCTCATCCTACATAGAGAGTCTAGGAGGTCTTTGGTTTGTACAACAGCCGACAGAGTTTTTACAAGACGCCCTTCGGCGCTGTGCCTGCGGGGGAGCGGGTCATCTTCCGGGTGAAGCCCCCCCAGGAGCTTGCCGACCCCCGGCCCGTCCTGGAGCTTTTCCCCATCGGCGCCGGGGATGACCCCAAGGCGGTCATCCGGGTGGAGATGAAAAAGCAGTCCGTGGCCGGGGAACCGGTGTCCTACACCTGCGCCTACACCCCAAAGGAGGCCGGGGTGTTCCAGTACCGGTTCCGTGTCCAGGGGACCATGGGGGAGTTTCTCCTCCTCCGCCAGCCCGATTCCTCCGCCGGGGTGAACCAGGGGGGATACTGGCAGCTCACCGTTTACGAGCCCTTCACCGTCCCAAAGGAGCTGGAGGGGGCCATCTTCTACCAGATCTTCCCCGACCGGTTCTATAACTCCGGCAAGCCCAAGGGGGAGCTCCCCGCCGGGCGGGTCCTCCACGAGAGCTGGGACGAGGACCCGGTGGACCGGCCCGACGCCCAGGGCAAGTTCCTCTGCAACGACTACTTCGGGGGGGACCTGGAGGGCATCCGCCAGAAGCTCCCCTATCTTGCCAGCCTGGGGGTAGAGGTCATCTACCTCAACCCCGTCTTCGAGGCCCACTCCAACCACCGGTACAACACCGCCGACTACAAAAAGATCGACCCCCTCCTGGGGGACGAGGCCGACTTCCGGGCCCTCTGCGCCGACGCCAAAAAGCTGGGGATGCGGGTCATCCTGGACGGGGTGTTCAACCACACCGGCAGCGACAGCATCTACTTCAACCGGGAGAAGCGGTACGGGGAAAACGTCGGGGCCTGCAACGACCCCGAAAGCCCCTACCGGGACTGGTTCTCCTGGATACGCTGGCCGGAGGAGTACGAAAGCTGGTGGGGCTTTGCCACCCTGCCCAACGTCAACGAGGGGTGCAAAGCCTACCAGGACTTCATCTGCGGCGAGGACGGGGTGCTGAAAAAGTGGATGGAGGCCGGGGCCGCCGGCTTCCGCCTGGACGTGGCCGACGAGCTCCCCGACTTCTTCCTGGAAAAGATCCGGGAGGCGGTGAAAAGCGCCGGGGAGGACAAGTTCCTCCTGGGGGAGGTCTGGGAGGACGCCTCCAACAAATTCAGCTACGGCAGCTACCGCAAGTACCTCCTGGGGCATCAGCTGGACAGCGTGATGAACTACCCCTGGCGGGCCGCCATCCTGCGCTTTCTGCGCCTGGGGGAGGGCCAGGAGCTCCAGAACGCCATCATGGACATCCTGGAAAACTACCCCCGCCAGGTGCTGGGGGTGGTGATGAACTGCCTTTCCACCCACGACGTCCCCCGGTGCGTCACCGCCCTGGCCGCCCCGGATATGGCCGGCCAGAACCGGGACTGGCAGCGGGAGCACAACACCCTCACCGCCGACCAATACTACTTCGGGCGGCATATGTCCAAGCTGGCGGCCCTCATCCAGTACACCCTGCCGGGATGCCCCAGCCTCTACTACGGGGACGAGGCCGGGCTGGTGGGCTACGCCGACCCCTTCAACCGGGGGACCTTCCCCTGGGGCCACGAGGACCAGGACCTCCTGGCCTTCTACCGGGAGCTGGGGGCCCTCCGCAAGGGGGAGGAGGCCGTCCGCCGGGGCTGGTTCACCCCCCTCTGCTTCAACGACAGCTTCTGCGTCTACCAGCGGTACCTGACGGGGAAGAAAAAGACCGAGACGGTCCTGGTGGCCGTCAACCGGAGCAGCGACTACCAGGAGATCCCCTGGAGCCGCCCCCTGCCCCCCGACGCCCAGCCCCTGCTGGTCATCGGCGGCGCCGAGGGGATACACGGCCTCCATCCCCGGTCGGCCATAGTGGTCAAGGGGACCGATCCCGTCTGGCAAACCTGACTTCAAAGACACGACCCGGGAGAGGACGAACGCCGTCCTCTCCTTTTTTGACCCCGGGGCCCTGTACAAATCGGAGCAAAGAGAGGGTCCGAAACCCCGTCTGTTCGTGCAGATTCCATATAATTACCACCTTTTCCACTTGTTGGGGCTTGACAAATAGACCTTGCGGATGTATCTTAAATTTGTATAGTATTCTCAAAAATGGGAGAAAGGGGTCTTTTGGATGAAAACAGGAAAAGGGGACCTGTGGAGATCCCCCTGGCCGCGGCGGTTTGCCGCCGCCCTGGCCTGCCTGATGATCCTGGCCGTGGCGGCGCCGGCGCCGGAGCTGGCCTTTGCGGAGGAGGTCCCGGGGGCGGGACAGGAGACGGAGGCGGGGCCGGAGGACCCCGGCCTCCCCGAGAGTTCCCGGCCTTCGGCGGACGGGGACGGGGAGGAGGGCCAGGACCCGGGCACGCCCCAGGCCCCGGGGGAGGATGACGCCCCGCCGGACACCCCGGACCCGGACGAGCCCCAGGGCCCGGACGAATCCCGGGACCCGGCGGCCTCTCAGCCCGACGACCCCGCCCAGGGCGGCGGGGAAGGGAGCGGCCTCCCCGAGGAGGACCCGTCCCGGCCCGCTGGCCCGGATGAGGACGAGCCCCAGCCACCCGTCCAGGAC
Source organism: uncultured Angelakisella sp. (assembly GCA_947564495.1). Taxonomy (GTDB): domain Bacteria; phylum Bacillota; class Clostridia; order Oscillospirales; family Ruminococcaceae; genus Angelakisella. The sequence continues at coordinate 2,710 of CANOCD010000231.1, forward strand.
CCCGTCCCCCCTGCCGGCCCCGACGCCGGCCCGGGGGCCCCAGACAGCCCCAGCGCCGATCCCAGCGCCCCCGGGACCACCGCCCCGGAGGCTCCCTGGTCCTGCCCCCACAATAGCGGGGACAGCTGTGACCTCTGTGTCGTCGCCTGGAAGTGGGTGGAGGACGCAAACCTGGAGGGCACTATGGTCTGGGTGGAGGACGAGGAGCCGGAGGAGGCCCCCGACGAAAGCCAGGCCCCGGACGGGGACCAGGACTCCGGCCAGGGGCAGGACCCCGGCGAACCCAGGCCCGGCAAGTGGGTCCTGGGTCTTCCCGGGCTGGGGGAGGAGCCCCTGACCTGGGACCTTCTGCTGCCCCTTCTGCCCCAAGAGGTGGAGGCGACCCTGGCCTCCGGGGCGGTCAAGGCGCTCCCCCTGGTATGGGATGTGGACGCAAACCTGGAGGGCGCTATGGCCCCGGAGGGGCTGGTAGTGACCGCCGCCCTGGACCCCGCCGCCGGGGACTATGCGCTGACCCCCGCCGCCCCGAAGCTGGAGGTGCTGGTGGCGGCTGGCGGGGGGGATGGGTTGGCGCCTACTCTTGCTACGGGAAGAAAGTTTCTCAATGACTGGTATTTTATTGAAAATGTTGAAAAAAACAAAGATGGAGACCTTACAAAAGAAATAGGCATATTGAAAGATCCCGCTACAATAACCGTTGCAATAGAAGATCTGTCAAACAAAACCAATACTGAACTCGAAAAATGGATACGAGATACCGGGCTTCTTCCTACACGCTTAGGGGGATGGATACCAGGGGTATCTCCAGATGACCCAGCTAATAAATTGGAGTTTCTCTGGAATAAAGAAAAAAATGAT
>CANOCD010000232.1 GCA_947564495.1 uncultured Angelakisella sp.
AGTGATATTTCCGCTTTCCTGTTCCAGACGGATTCCACCGTTATGTATCTTATTTCGCTCACCCTTATTCCCGTGGCGCAGATGGTCTCGATGAGCAGGGCCAGCCGCTCCCGCCCCAGAGCCCTGGCGGTCTCCACCAGGCGCTTGTACTCCTCCCGGGTCAGTTCACGCCGGGCGCTGCGGAATACCCTCCGCTGAACTCGAAGGTACTTCACCCGGCAGTCCGACCAGCCCAGAAAGGCGAAGAACTTGTTCAGGGCCGAGAGCTTTCCGTTCACCGTTCCCGGCTGGTAACCGCTGGCGGTAAGATGGGCTTTCCATTTTGCGGCCTGTTCTTTGGTGGCTGGCCGCCCTTCTGCCCAGGCGGCGAAGGACTCCACCTCCCGCAGATATTTCTCGACGGTGGCGGGTTCCCGCTCCTCCTCCAATAGCCACTGGCGAAATACCCTAAAATGACCGGACTGAATCCTTCTCTCCATAGCAATATCCTCCCCTTTTGGAAAAATAGTGCTATTATTTTACCCTAATAGGGCAGGGGTTGTAAAATAGAGATTTGGAAGAACACGGAAGAACTATATAGAAGAGGCCGTGGTGTAGAGGGCTGTTTTGTGGCTGGTAACGAGCCAGCCTGTCATGCGGCCACGGGGAGCGGCTATCCGTTCCGTCCCGCCGGGCTCATTTTCCTGCCCCCGCCCCCCTTGACAAGCTGGTCTAATCGTGTTAAACTAACTGTAGTTTAACAGCATTAAACCAACAGGGAGGTATCCAAATGGACTGGAAGCTGGGCAAAATGGAGACCCGGTTCGCCGAACTCATCTGGGCTCACGCACCCGTCCCCTCGGGGGAGCTGGTGGCGCTCTGCCAGGAAGAGCTGGAGTGGAAGAAATCCACCACCTACACCATGCTCCGGCGGCTCTGCCAGCGGGGCATCTTTGAAAACCGGGAGGGGACGGTGACCGCCCTTCTCTCCCGGGAGGAGGTCCTGGCCCGGCAGAGCGAGGCCTTTTTGGAGGAGACCTTCCAGGGCTCTTTGCCCCGGTTCCTGGCCGCCTTTACCGCCAGAAAGCCCCTCTCCGACCAGGAGGTCCGGGAGCTGGAGGCGCTGATCCGCCGGAGCGGAGAGGGGAGGGAAGGGAAATGAACCTTCTTTGGCTTTTCCTTGACCTCCTGGAACTGGAGGCCCGGCTGCTGCCCTTCCTCCTTTTGGCCCTGGCCCTGGGCCTGGCCCTCCAAAAGGCCCCGCCCGCCTGCTCCTGCCTGCTGTGGTGGGGGGTGTTCCTGCGGCTGGCCTGCCCCTTCTTTGTCCCCGCCCAGATGCAGAGAAGGGCGGCTCCGGCTCCCGTGACCGCCCTCCAGCCCTTCCCGATCCTCCCCGCAGAGGGGATGGGGGCGGAGCCCGCCCCGGCTCTTGCCATCGGCATGAGCGAGCCCAAAAGCCTTGGGTACGGCTGGGACCTCCTTGCCGTCATCTGGCTGGCGGGGATGGCGGGCATCCTGCTGTGGAACCTCATCGCCTATCTCCGCTTCCGCCGGTGCCTCACCGGGGCGGTGCGGCTGCGGGACAACATCTGGCTGGGGGACTCGGTCCCCGTCCCGGTGGTGGTGGGACTGCTGCGGCCTAAAATTTACCTCCCCTCCGCCCTGGAGGGCCGGGAGCGGGAATACGTCATCCTCCACGAGGAGAGCCATGTCCGCCGGGGGGACCCCTGGCTCAAGCTGCTGGGCTGGACGGTGGCGGCGGTCCACTGGTTCGACCCCCTGGTCTGGCTGGCCCTGGTCCTGGCCTGCCGGGATATGGAGGCCGCCTGCGACCAGCGGGTCCTGGGGGTGATGGGGGAGGGCCTGCGCCGGGAATACTCCGCCTCCATCCTCAGCCTTGCCGCCGGGCGGCGGATACCTATGGGGCCCTTGGCCTTCGGGGAGGCCGGGGAGATCAAGGGGCGGCTCCGCCGTCTTCTGGCCTACCGGGAGCCCCCCAGATGGGCCAGGGGGATCGCCGCCGTGGCGGTGGCCGGGGCCCTGGCCTTTGCCGTGCTGATCCCTGGCGTGGCCCAGGCGGTCCCGGCGGAGGGGGACTTCACCCCCTGGGACAGCTTTTCCTTCGCTCTGGGCCCCGGGGAGGCCGCCGACTACCGGGACCCCATCGTCCTTTCCGAGACCGCCGACCTCCACTTCCAGGTGACCTGGGACCCCACCGGCCTGGGGGTCGAGGTGGTCCTGGGGGCGGAGTCCGGGGCCCATGCAGGCCAGGGGCCCTCCTGGGTCCGGGAGGGGAAGGGCGGGAGCCTCCGGGGGGTGTTCCGGGAGGTCCCGCCGGGGGAGTACCGGTTCATCGTCCGCAGCGCCGTCCAGAATGAGGACTACGCCGCCACCACCAGCCGGGAGGACCTGGAGCTTGCCGGGGCCGCCGCCTTTGGCTGGCGGGAGGGCTCCGCCTGGACCGCCCGGGACCCGGCCCTGGCCGCCTATCAGCGGCTGCTGGCGGGGGACCTCTCCCTCTTTGACCAAGAGCAGATCGACACCTGGGGCCTGGAAAGCTGGCTGCCCCTGGTCCTCCGGCCCGGGGAGGCGGAATATACCTACCTGGACCTGGACGGGGACGGGACCCGGGAGCTGCTGATCCAGGGGGTGGACGACCCCAGTAGCTACAACGGGGTGTTCCACTATTCCGGCGGCAAGTTGTACTGCTGGCAGAACGACGGGAGCGAGGGCAGCTGCCGGGACTACCCCCTTGTGGACGGGACCATGGTCCGGCAGTACGACCAGGGGGATACCAGCGTCTACACCCTGTTCCGCTACCGGCCCGACGGCTCGGAGGAGACGGTGGACCTGCTTTCCTTCCAGGGGGGCTGGGACCCGGCATCTGACAGGCAGCTGCTGGACCTCCTGGTTGCCAGCCGCCTCCTGGACCGCTCCGCCTGGACGGCGCTGGGGAAGATGCCCCAGGCGGCCCCGGCGGAGCCCAGGGCGGGGACCATCACCTTCCCCGCCTATCGGGAGGGCCGGGAGGACTACAACGCCGCCGTCTACGACATTGAACCCTTCCAGGTGGCCCTGGCCCTGCCCCAGGGCTGGTCGGTGCGTCTGCCCCCGGCGGAGGAGCGGGGGACCAGCTTCGCCTTTACCCCCCTGTGGCTCTACCAGGGGGAGGAGTACGCCGGGAGCATCGGCTACAACACCTTTGAGCTCTACCCCGACGTCCCGGAGGAGGGCTTCTACCGCATGGTGTACAACCAGCTGATGCTGGGCTCGGTGCTGAACTGGGACAACGACTACACCGTCATCCGGGAGCTGGACACCGGCAACGTGGCCACGGTGCAGATCATGGAGCGGCGGGAGGACCACAGCGAAAGCCTGCGCCCCGGCATCCTGGCCTACGACCGGGACCAGCTGGTCTATGTGGCCATCGACCTCCAGAACGGCAGGCTTTCCAGCCAGGAGGTGCTGGAGCTGGCCGCCAGCCTGGAGATATTGCCCCGGGATACAGAATAAACGATCCCCGCCGCCCCGGTGAAAAAGGGATTGGGCGAATTAAGGATTCCAAATTTTTTCGCCAGA
>CANOCD010000233.1 GCA_947564495.1 uncultured Angelakisella sp.
CGCACAGCCTGCCGAGATCGCGCAACTCCAAGCGACTGTAATATCTTATCAGATTCCAGGTCTTTTGTCAACGGGTCGGCGGAATATTTTCACACCACCGCTTGGCGATGAGCACGTCCGGGCAGAGGTCCATTTCCAGGTCGTGGATGAAGTAGAGGAGGTTCCCCACGGCGAAGCTCCGGGCGTAAAGGGGGTCGCTGGTGACCCGGGCCTTCTTGGTGAGGAACAGGGCGGTCAGTTCCTCCTCCCAGCGGCAGAAGGGCTGGGGGAGCTTCCCGGCGCACCAGTCGCTGAAAAAGCTGTGGTCCGCCCCGAAGCGGATCTCCCCCCGCTTCTTGGCGTCCTCGTACTCCCGGGCCAGGCGGTCTGCCTCCCGGTAGAGGAAAAGGACCTCCTCCTGGCTGGTCTCCTGCCAGTGATCCCGGAGGTAGAGCCGGGCCAGCCGGTGGGCCCGGCCCTGCTCCTTGTCCACCCAGCCCTGCTGCTTGCGGCAGCTCCCGGCGATCTCCTCCCGGTGCTGGTCGAACCAGTCCCCCAGCTGGCCCAGCCCCCGGAGAAGGCTCTCCTTGTCGTTCTCCGTTTCGATCCAGGGGGAGGCCACCTGGGCCTTGGCGGGGACGGTGATGAGGCGGCTGTAATACCCGTTGCCCAGGGTCCGGTGGGTACAGTGAGCCACATCCCAGGGGTGCTTCAGGTAGCTGGTGAACACCGTGTCGATCCGCAGGAGGATGACGCCGTTCTTGTACCCCCGGCGGAGGGTGAGGTGCCAGAAGCAGCCGTCCTCCCCATCCGCCCAGAAAGGATAGGCCGCCCCCTTGACCTCCTCCCGGCGGTCCTGGTCCCAGAGGACGAAGTCCACCCCGGTGGAAAAGCTCTTGGGCGGGATGTCGATGTGGAACCCCTCCAGCCGCTCCTCGCCAAAGCGGACGATCTCTTCCTTGCAGTTGATGCAGCGTTTCACAGCGTCACTTCCTGTCTGAGTTTAGTTGTCCTTGATCCGCTCCCACACCGGGGACATATCCCGGAGGCGGGCCACCACCTGGGGCACCACCCGGATGATCTCCTCCATCTCGTCGGGGGTGTTCTGGTCTCCGATAGAAAGGCGGAGGCTGCCGTGGGCCACCTCGTGGGGGAGGCCGATGGCCAGGAGGACGTGGCTGGGGTCCAGGGAGCCGGAGGTGCAGGCCGACCCGGAGGAGGCGCAGATGTCGTGGTTATCCAGGAGGAGGAGCAGGGCCTCCCCCTCCACCCCCTCGAAGGAGAGGTTGCAGTTGCCGGGGAGCCGCCGGTCAGGGTGGCCGTTGAGCCGGGTCTTGGGGAGCTTGGTGAGCTCGGCGATGAGCCGGTCCCGCATGGCGGTGACCCGGGAGGTCTTTTCCGGCAGGTTTTCCAGCGCCTCGGCAAGGGCCTCCCCCATGCCCACGATGCCGGCCACGTTCTCGGTGCCGGCCCGGCGCCCCCGCTCCTGGCCGCCGCCGTCCAGCAGGGTGACGGGGAAGGGGATGCCCCGGCGGATGTAGAGGGCCCCCACCCCCTTGGGCCCGTGGAACTTGTGGGCGGAAAGGGAGAGCAGGTCGATGTTCATAGCCTCCACGTCGATGGGCAGGTGCCCCACAGCCTGGACGGCGTCGGTGTGGAACAGCACCCCTTTCCTCCGGCAGAGGGCCCCGATCTCGGCGACAGGCTGGATGGTGCCGATCTCGTTGTTGGCGAACATGACGGTGACCAGGGCGGTCTCGGGGCCAAGGGCCCGCTCCACGGCGTTTACCGAGACCAGGCCGTCCCGGTCCACCGGCAGATAGGTCACCGAAAAGCCCTCCTTCTCCAGGGTGGCGCAGGCGTGGAGGACGGCGTGGTGCTCGATGGCGGTGGTGATGATGTGCCGCTTTCCCTTGGGCCGCAGGGCGTGGGCGATGCCCTTGATGGCCCAGTTATCCGACTCGGTGCCGCAGGCGGTGAAAAAGACCTCCCCGGGCTGGGCGTTCAGCCCCCGGGCCACCTGGGCCCGTGCCTCCTCCAGGGCGGCCCGGCCCTCCCGGCCGATGCCGTAGATGCTGGAGGGGTTGCCGTAGTGCTGGCTGAGCCAGGGCAGCATCTTCTGCAATACCCGCTGGCTCACCTGGGTGGTGGCGGCGTTATCCGCATAGATCATTTTGCTCATGGTAAAACACTCTCCCTACCGTGGTGTGGTTGTAATATGATTATATACTATATTGGTATATTTTTCAAGGATTTTTTCCCGGCCTGGCAAGGGCATTTACAACGTTACGCCCTGCACGATCTGGGACTCCAGGCAGTACCTAAGATCTCGTACAACGCCGAGCAGGGTCCGGCCGCGGCCCCTAGGCCGCTTTTGCGGCGTCGATGGCCAGGACGATCATCAGGCAGAGGAGGGCGTCCTCGGGGCGGGGTATGTCCAGGCGGTAGACGTCGGTCCAGCTCCAAAGCTCCTTGGACAGGGTCATCACCGGGGTCCGGCCCTCCAGGACCTGGTAGTTCCACTCCAGAAAGTCCCCTTCCACCCGCCAGCCGTTGACGTCCAGGCGGAACTTGGGCCGGAAAAGGGTGACCTCCCGCTCCAGCGTCCCCACCAGGCGGCCGCCGGTGTAAAGCTGGAACTTGGGCAGCCAGGTGATGACCTTCTCCTGGACCGTCCCCAGGTGCCGTCCCCCGGCGTCGTAGATCTGGAGGCGGTGGCCCCAGCTTGGCTCCCCCTTGACCCTGTAAACGGTGTTCCAGTCCTGGTCGTAGACGTCGTAGCTGTCGAACCAGGAAAAGAGCCGCTGTTTCAGCAGCAGACGCACGAGCCCGCCTCCTATCGGTATTTCATCGATTCCGCCACGGCCATCCGGTCGCAGCGTTCGTTTTCCGGGTGGCCGGCGTGGCCTTTGACCCAGACGAACTCCACCTGGTGCTGTTCCAGCAGGGGCAGCAGCTCCTCCCAGAGGTCCACGTTGAGGACCGGCTCGTTCTTGCCACGCTTCCAGCCTCGTCGCCGCCAGGAGGCCAGCCATCCCTTGGTCACGGCGTCCACCAGGTACTTGCTGTCGCTGGTGAGGACCACCCGGCAGGGCTCCCGCAGGGCCTGGAGCCCCCGGATGGCGGCGGTGAGCTCCATCCGGTTGTTGGTGGTCTCCCGCTCCCCCCCGGAGAGCTCCTTCCGGGCCGTCCCGTAGATCAGAACGGCCCCCCAGCCCCCGGGCCCCGGGTTGCCGGAGCAGGCCCCGTCGGTGTAGAGGGAAACGGTCTTGCGCTGTTCCATCCTTTGGTCCTCCTTCTGCCAGTTTATGCGTTAAGATTATAACCCGTACCCCCGATGGATTGCAAGGACAAACCCGGGCCCCAGAAAAATTTTCTGGGGCAGGAAATTTTTCCCGCCCGCCGGACTATACTGTAGACAGAGAAGGTTTGTCCCATGTTTGGAAAGGAGGGCAAAAAAAGAAATGCTTGACGGAAAGGAATAAAGCAAGTATAATAAAATCTAACAGGAAAATTTGTGCAATTCGCAGAAGCGGCCCTGCCGCCTGCCTTGGTATAGAATGCGTTGGGGCGTTAC
>CANOCD010000234.1 GCA_947564495.1 uncultured Angelakisella sp.
TCCATGGCGGTGAAGCGGAGGAAGGTATGGCCGTCCTCCTCCATTCGGCGGTAGGTGAAGGCGGCATCCCCCAGGGGGAGAAAGCTGGGATTGCCGTGGACTGTTCCCTCCACCCAAAGGGGGGCCAAAACAGTCAAGGTGTTCTCATCCTGCCAGGCGGTGGTCATCTTCTCCTTGTCGGCCTGGAAAGCGGCCCAGCGGGTCCCAAAACCCAGGGAGGACTGCCAGCGGTCCTTTTCCCCGTTCCACTCCAGGGGGCTGAGGTCCTCCGGGGTCCGGTCCCGGATGCCAAAGACCTCCCAGACCATCTGCCGGATGGCCTCCTTGGGGTAGCAGTAGAGGTAGTCCTCCTCCTCGAAGGGGAACCACTCCAGGTAAGGGTGCCCCTGGGTGATGGGGACCCAGATGGTAAAGGTGTGGAGGTCCAGCAGTTCCTCCTCCCCGTGCCAGCCATCCGCCGCACCCACCAGCAGGGCGTCTTTGAGGATGGTCCCGGTGAGGACCTTGGCGGCTTCCTCCAGGTCGTCAAAGCCGGAGGGGGCCTCCGGGGGTGAGGTATCCCCCGGGGCGGGCTCCTCCTCCTGGGAGGCCCCCAGCAGAACGGAGGAGGGCTCGGTGGGGGGCTGGGCGGGGGCGCATCCTGCCAGGGCAAGAGCCAGGCAGAGGGCCAGGGCCAGAAAACGCTTTGTCATGGTACTTTCTCCTTTTCGTTGTCCTCGGGGGCTGTCCCCCTGTATCAAAGAACGAAAACCAGGGTCCTTTTATTGCAGAAAAAGGGAAATTTTTTTGCCGCCCACGGGCACAGGGCCCGGGACCGGCATAGTCTGATAAAAACAAAGGAGCGATGAAGCGATGAAAACAGGTTTCGATCTTTCCAGCCACCAGGGGGCCGTGAACTGGGGCAAGGTGAAAAGCGACTTCGCCCTGATCCGGGCGGGATGGAGCTGGTACAACGGGGGCATGAACATCGACCAGCGGTTTGCCGAAAACGTGGCCGGGGCCCAGGGCGCCGGCATCCCCTGGGGGGTCTACCTTTACGCCTACGACAGGAGCCCGGAGGCGGCGGAGGTCTCGGCGGGGCGGCTGGCCGACCTGCTGGACGGCTACCAGATCCCCTACCCGGTGGCCTACGACTTTGAAGACAACCAGTACCTTTCCACAGGCCGGGAACGGAACACCGCCATCTGCCGGGCCTTTCTCTCCACTCTACAGGCCCGGGGGTACTATGTGATGCTCTACACCTACACCAACTTTGCCAAGGGGTACCTGGAGATGGACCGGCTGGGGGAGTACGACCTGTGGATCGCCGACTACACCGGTAAAGTCGGGTGGCCGGGGGAGTACGGCATCTGGCAGTACACCGCCGCCGGGCGGCTCACCGGCGTCTCGGGGCCGGTGGACCTGGACCGGGCCTACAAGGACTACCCGGCCATTATCCAAGGGGCGGGGCTCAACGGGTACGGGGACCGGGAGCCCGGGGACTGCCAAAGCAAGCTGGAGGCCCTGGGCAAGGAGAACGCCGCCCTCCGGGAAGAACTGGCCCGGGCGGAGGGAAAGCTGGCGGCCATCCGGGAGGTGGTCATCGGGTAACGACCGCCCTGTTGTGTGCAAAGCCGGCCAGCGTGAAAACGCCGGCCGGCCTTTTTTCTGGCTTTTGCCAGGTGATTATTCTTCTTCCAGGGCGACCCGGATGGACAGCTCCCGGAGGCTCTTGTCCTCCACCAGGTCGGGGCAGCCGGTCATCAGCTCGCTGGCGTTCTGCACCTTGGGGAAGGCGATGACATCCCGGATGGAGTCCCGGCCCAGCATGAGCATCACCAGGCGGTCCAGGCCGAAGGCCATCCCCCCGTGGGGAGGGGCGCCGTAGCCGAAGGCGTCGATCAAGAAGCCGAACTGCGCCCGGGCACGCTCCGGTGTGAAGCCCAGGGCGGCGAACATCCGCTCCTGGATCTCCGGGTCGGTGATGCGGATGGAGCCGCCGCCAACTTCGCATCCGTTGAGGACCATGTCGTAGGCCCGGGCCCGGCAGTGCTCCTTGTCGGTCTCCATCATGGGCAGGTCCTCCAGCATGGGGCTGGTGAAGGGGTGGTGCTTGGCGGCGTAGCGGCCCTCCTCCTCGTCGTACTCAAAGAGGGGGAACTCAGTGATCCAGAGGAAATCAAAGCTGTTTTCGGGGATGAGGTCCAGCTGCTTGCCCAGGCGGACCCGGAGGGCCCCCAGGCTGTCGTAGACCACGCCGTTCTTGGCGTCGGCCACGATGAGGAGGACGTCCCCGGTCTCGGCCCCCAGCCGCTCCCGGATGGCTTTCGTTTCTTCGGGGGTGAGGAACTTCTCGTAGGAGGAGCTTTCCCCCTCGGGGGTGAGGCGGGTGAAGGCCAGGCCCTTGGCCCGGTAGGTCTTGACGAAGTCGGCCAGCTTGTCGATCTCCTTCCGGGAGAGCTTAGAAGCGGCGCCCTTGGCGTTGATGGCCCGGACCGAGCCGCCCCCGTCGATGGCCCCCCGGAACACCTTGAACTCGGTTCCGGTGAGCAGGTCGGTGATGTCCTGGAGCTCCAGGCCGAAGCGGGTATCGGGCTTGTCGCTGCCGAAGCGGTCCATGGCCTCCTGGTATTTCAGGCGGCGGAAGGGGGTGGGGATGTCCCGGCCCAGGACCTCCTTGAAAACGTGCTTGATGAAGCCCTCGTTGACGGTCATCACGTCGTCCTCGTCCACGAAGGACATTTCCAGGTCGATCTGGGTGAACTCGGGCTGGCGGTCGGCCCGGAGGTCCTCGTCCCGGAAGCACCGGGCGATCTGCATATATCGGTCGTAGCCGGAGAGCATGAGGAGCTGCTTGTACTGCTGGGGGGACTGGGGGAGGGCGAAGAACTTGCCCGGCTGGACCCGGCTGGGGACCAGGTAGTCCCGGGCGCCCTCGGGGGTGGACTTGATGAGGCAGGGGGTCTCGATCTCCAGGAAGCCGTTGTTGTCGTAGTAGTCCCGGGCGGCTTTGACGATGCGGTGGCGCATCATCAGATTGCGCTGCATCTCGCCACGGCGGAGGTCCAGGTAGCGGTACTTTAGGCGGAGCTCCTCTTTGACGTTGGTGGTCTCGGTGATCTCGAAGGGGGGGGTCTGGGCCCGGCCCAGGATGCGGAGGTCGGAGACGTAGACCTCCACGTCGCCGTTGGGGAGGTCCTTGTTCACCGATTCCCGGGGGCGGACCGTGCCCTTGGCCATGAGGACGAACTCGGCCCGGACGGTCTGGGCTTTTTGGCGGAGTTCCTCGGGGGTCTGGTCGTCGAAGGCCAGCTGGACGATACCGGAGCGGTCCCGGAGGTCGATAAAGACGAGCATTCCCTTATCCCGGAGCTTTTGCACCCAGCCGCAGACCACGACCTCCTGGCCTGTCAGGGCGGAGGTGGTTTCACCGCAGTAGTTGGTGCGTTTTAGTCCTGTCATTACGTCTGCCATTTTCTCCTACTTCCTTTGTGTATGATATAGATGATGACCCCCTGTCGGGGGGATATGACCCAAATTCCGCACGACCCAAAAATCGAGCCATCCA
>CANOCD010000235.1 GCA_947564495.1 uncultured Angelakisella sp.
GCGGTCCGCCGGGCATTGGTGCTGAACGGTTTCTGCGCCGTCCCCTACTGACACGACGTGGCGGCGGGGGCTGTACTGGCGGCTCGGCTTGGCGTTTCCACTTAGCTATGCGTGGGCGTTGGCGGCCTCCTTCCGGTTGGCCGATAGGGAATCCCCGCCTGCGGGCGGGGATGAGCCCTTCGGGCAAGCGGCCTGCGGGCCGGGGGATGGAACGGCTTTGGTGCCTCCGGCGGAGCCCTTCGGGCTATGGCCTGCGGGCCGGGGGTGGTGGGGGAACCTTCACTTTTTCTCGTCTTAAACCAGAAAGGATGACCCGGGATGAAAAACGACAAGCCCCGCTCCATCCAGAAATACTGGTTCATCCTGCTCTGCTGGTTCATTTCCCCCATGCTCCTCAAAACCTTTCTGGGGGTGACGGTGAGCAAAGAGGTCCTTGCCTTTGGCTTTGCCCCGGCCTACTGGCTTTTTGTCCTCATTGCGGCTTTCCGGGAGGGACGCTGGTTCGACGCTTACCTGGAAAAGCACTACCCCTATGACTGGAAGAAGGAGAAGGGCCTGTGCTTGAAAAGGCAGCAGGAGCGGCGGATTCGGGGCTTTTGGCAGATCAAAGAGGGGCCCCTTTACACCTTCGCCCCGGCGGATGACGAAGCCTGGAACCAGGTCAAGGATGACGCCAGGGGGGTCGTGGACTTTGTTCTGGCCTCCTTTTTCGCCGACGGTGCTTTCTGCGTCCTCTACCTGATCGTGGGGATTTTAGATTGACCCCACCCCATCCAAACCCGAAAGGAGCGTTTTCCCATGCCTCCTCTGCAAACGCAAAAGATCAACCCTCGAACCAAACGCCTGGAGGAGATGGTCCAACGCTTCGTCTCCCCCGGCGGGCTGCGGGAGTTTTACACCAAGTCCATCGCCGAGGACCTGGCCGCCCTGGAGGCCCCGCCCAAACTCCACCGCTACTTCGACTACTACAACCTTTCCCACGACTATCTGCAAATGGCCCAGTTCCAGCAGCTGGCCGGGGATACCGCCGCCTGCAAGGAGAGCTTCCGCCTGGCCGCCCGGCACCGGCTGGAAGCCTGCCGCTGGTTCGATGACCTCCCCCCGGAGACCCGGGAGCGGTGCGTCACCTCGGTGAACCTCCGGGCGCTGCGGTACTTCCAGGGGGCGGCCCTGGCCGGGGAGGGGGAGCTGGCCCTGGAGCTGGGGCGGCGGCTCATCGCCGCGGACCAGACCGGCCTGCCCCGGTGCGTCCAGGCCCTGGAGGAGACCTTCATCCGGCTCTACGCCGGGGAGGACGAGGCGGTCCGGGCCAACTGCGCCTTCATCCGGGAGAACAAGGGCAAGCTGTGGACCTGCGAGACCATCTTCCAGGAGATGGACATCCTGGACGCCCTCCTGGATCGGGACGGCCAGCGATTCTACGACGCCTTCGTCGTCCTTTTCCGCCGGGACCGGCGGGACCCCTACATCGACCTGCTGGACATGGGCCTCATCATGCTGGGCAGGATCGCCCTCTCCCGGGGGCTGGAGCTCCCCCTGGATACCATGGAGTGCCCCCGTGCCCTCATGCTTCCCGATCGACTTTACCCAAACCCGAAAGGAGCGTTTTCCCATGCCTTTTGACGGAGGCTACCTCCACAAGATCACCCAAGAGATAGGCGCCCTGGCCGGGGCCCGGATCGACAAGATCAGCCAGCCGGGGAAGGAGCTGGTCATGCTCACCCTCCGGGCCACCGGCGTCAACAAAAAGCTGCTCCTCTCCGCCGACGCCACCGCCCCCAAGGTCCATTTTACCACCCAGTCCCTGGAAAATCCAAAGGCCGCCCCCATGTTCTGTATGCTCCTCCGCAAGCACCTGGGCAGCGGCAAGCTCCTCCGGGCAGAGCAGCAGGGGCTGGACCGGGTCCTCCGCCTGGTCTTCGAGACGGTAAACGAGCTGGGGGACCGGGTGGAGACATCTCTCATCTGCGAGATCATGGGCCGCCACAGCAACATCATCCTGGTGGACCATGAGGGGAAGATCATCGACGCCGCAAAGCGGGTGGATTTCGTCACCAGCGAGGTCCGCCAGGTCCTCCCCGGGATGACCTACACCCTGCCCCCCGCCCAGGAGAAGAAGTCCCTCCTGGAGGTCTCCCCCCGGGAGCTGGCCGGGTCCATTCTGAACGGGCGGGACCTCCCCCTCTGGAAGGCCGTCCTGGAGCAGGCCCTGGGCCTCTCCCCCCTGGTCTGCCGGGAGGTCAGCGCCTTTGTCTGCGGTTCCGCCGATCTTGTCCCTTCCGCCCTTTCCCCCCAGCAGCGGGAGCGGCTGGAGTTCTACCTGGGCACGGTGGCCACCGCCCTGGGGGAGGGCTGCGGCACCCCCACCCTCATCCGGGACCCCGGCGGAAAACAGGTGGAGTTCTCCTACCTGGACCTGCGCCAGTACCCGGAGGACTATGAGGTCCTCCACCCCGAAAGCTACAGCGCCCTCCTGGACATTTTCTACCAGGGCAAGGACAGCCGGGAGCGGATGCGGCAGAAAACCGCCCAGCTCCACAAGAGCCTCTGCACCCTTCGGGACCGCCTAAGCCGCAAGCTGGGGCATCAGCGCCAGGAGCTTTTGGACACCGGGGACCGCCAGCGGTACAAGGAATGGGGGGACATTCTCTCGGCCAACCTCTACCGGATGGAGCGGGGGGACAAGTCTCTCCGGGCCCAGAACTTCTTCTCCCAGGCCGGGGAGGAGGTGGAGATCCCCCTGGACCCCACCCTTTCCCCCTCCAAGAACGCCCAGAAATACTACGCCGAGTACCGCAAGGCGGCCACCGCCGAGGTGAAGCTCCAGGAGCTTATCGCCAAGGGGGAGCAGGAGCTTTTGTATCTGGAGTCGGCCATTGCGGAATTGGAGCGGGCCGCCTCGGAGGAGGAGCTCCAGGGCATCCGGGAGGAACTCATCAGCCAGGGGTACCTCCGCCGGGACCAGAAGCAGAAACAGAGGCCGGTGAAGCTGGCGCCTCTGCGGTACCGGTCCAGCGACGGGTTCCTCATCCTCTGCGGGCGGAACAATCTGCAAAACGACCAGCTGACCCTCCGGGAGGCCCGGAACTACGACCTGTGGCTCCACACCCAGAAGATCCACGGGGCCCACGTCATCATCGTGGCCGACGGCGCCCGGGAGATCCCCGAGCGGACCATTGAGGAGGCGGCGGTCATTGCCGCCTGCAACTCGGCGGCGGGGGCCGGGGCGGGGGGTGCTGCCGGTGCCAAGGTGCCGGTGGATTACACCCACGTCAAGCACGTTTGGAAGCCCAACGGGGGGAAGCCCGGGATGGTGCTCTACGACCCCTACCAGACCGCCCTGGTGGAGGTGGACCACCGCCGGGCGGAGGCTCTGCGGGAGCGGTGAGGGCTGTGCGTTCCGGATTCGGGCCCCTGCGGGGGCCCTGTCCGGAAGGGCAGGCGGTACAGGGCGCTGGCGAGGGGCGCTCCTGCGGCTGGGTGCCGGGCAGGCTCGTTACCGGCCGCAGGTTGTCACTTCGAGAAAACAAAGCCGGGGAA
>CANOCD010000236.1 GCA_947564495.1 uncultured Angelakisella sp.
GCCGCCGCAATACATTGGAGACTCAATCAATGAAAATAAATCCATTTACAAAAACGACATAAAAAGGGGAGTCTGTGATGAGAAACTGCCTTCGCTGCAACGCTGAAATGAAGGAAGGGCTGGAACTGAAAACCACCATGAACTGCGAGGCGATACGGGTGGTCCGGGACAAGACCACCGGGACGTTGTCCAAGAACTTCCTGGGGGAGGTCAAGGCGGCGGTCTGCCCGGCCTGCGGTCATCTGGAACTTTATGTGGAGGACCTGGAAAAGGTCCGGCAGTATCAGGAGAGATCATAAGAGAAGGGGAACGCCCATGGGATTTTTAAGTTTTCTCACCAAAGGACTGAAAAAGACACGGAACGAGCTGGTGGTCCAGGTGGACGGCATCTCCGGCAAACTGACCCCCGAGACGTTGGAGGAGCTGGAGGAGATCCTCATCCTCTCCGACGTGGGGGTGCGGACCGCCGGGAAGATCTGCTCCGACCTGGCCGCCCGGGTGGGGCGGCGCTCCCTGGGGGACGGGGAGCTGCGCCGGGAGCTGCGGGAGGTGCTGGTGGACCTCCTCTCCCCCGACGAGGGGCTGGACCTTTCCCGCAAGCCGGCGGTGATCCTGGTGGTGGGGGTCAACGGGGTGGGCAAGACCACCACCATCGGCAAGCTGACCAACTACCTCATGGGGGAGGGCAAGACGGTCCTTTTGGGGGCCGCCGACACCTTCCGGGCCGCCGCCTCGGAGCAGCTGGAGGTCTGGGCCAAGCGGTGCGGCGCCCAGATCATCTGCCACCAGGAGGGGGCCGACCCCGCCGCCGTGGTCTTTGACAGCATCACCGCCGGCAAGGCCCGGGGGGCCGATGTCATCCTCTGCGACACCGCCGGACGGCTCCACAACAAGAAGAACCTCATGGACGAGCTGGCCAAGATCGACCGGGTCATCACCCGGGAGGCCCCGGAGAGCAGCCGGGAGGTGCTCCTGGTGCTGGACGCCACCACCGGCCAGAACGGCCTCAACCAGGCCCGGGAGTTCGCCTCCGCCTGCGGGGTCACCGGGGTGGTCCTCACCAAGCTGGACGGCACCGCCAAGGGCGGCGTGGTGGTGGGCATCAAGGACCAGCTGGGCCTGCCCATCAAATTCGTGGGGGTGGGGGAGCAGATCAACGACCTGCGGCCCTTCTCGGCCCGGGACTACGCCACCGCCCTGCTCTTTGACGAGGGAGAGGAGGCGGCGCCATGAAGGTCATAGCGGCCACCCGCAACGCCCACAAGCTCACCGAGCTGTCCCGCATCCTGGAGCCCATGGGCTATGAGATAGTGAGCCAGGAGGAGGTCTGCCCCGGCATCGAGGTGGAGGAGGACGGGACCACCTTCCTGGAAAACGCCCGGAAGAAGGCGGTGGAGATCTTCCGCCGCACTGGCCTGCCCACCATCGCCGACGACTCCGGCCTCTGCGTGGACGCCTTGGGCGGGGCCCCGGGGGTCCATTCCGCCCGGTACGCCGACGACGAGGGGACCGGCCACGATGACAAGGCCAACAACCGAAAGCTCCTCCGGGAGCTGGAGGGGGTCCCCATGGAAAAAAGGACCGCCCGGTTCGTCTCCGCCATCTCCTTCGTCCTGGGGGAGGATGACCTTGTGGAGTGCGAGGGCTTCTGCGAAGGGCATATCGCCTTTTCGGAGCAGGGGGACAACGGCTTTGGCTACGACCCCCTTTTCCTGGTGGAGGGGGGCAGCTTCGCCGCTATCTCCGGGGAGGAGAAGGACCGGGTGAGCCACCGGGGGAACGCCCTGCGGAAGCTGCGGGAACTCCTGCTGGCCCGGGAAAAATAACAGATGCTGTAGAAACAGCGGAAACGGAGTATCGCTTGCTGACATCGAAACAACGAGCCAAACTGAAAAGCATTGCCGCCTCCACCGAGACCATCCTCCAGGTGGGGAAGGCCGGGGTGGGGGAGCAGCTGGTCAAACAGGTGGACGACGCCCTTGCTGCCCGGGAGCTTGTCAAGCTCCGGGCGTTGGAGACCGCCCCGGAGGAGCCGGGCGCCCTGGCCTGGCAGCTGGCCGAGGCCACCGGCAGCGAGGTGGTCCAGGTCATCGGCCGCCGCCTGATCCTCTACCGGAAGAACCCGAAGAAACCGGTCCTCCTTTTGGACTGACCGATCGTTCCAACATTTCCGGCAGAGACGAGGTGACGGGATATGGCGCGGACCATTCTGTACGGGGGGACCTTCAATCCCATCCACAAGGGGCATCTGGACATCTGCATCCGGGCCCGGGAGGCGGTGGACGCCCACCGGGTGCTGCTGATGCCGGCGGCGCTGCCCCCCCATAAGTTCTCCGGATGGCTTGCCCCGGACCGGGACAGGCTGGCCATGTGTTCCCTGGCGGGGCAGGACCACGGCTTCTTCCAGGCAAGCGACGAGGAGCTTCGCCGGGGGGGACGCAGCTACACGGTGGAGACCCTTCGGGCCCTTGCCGCCCGGGAGCCGGAGGAACAGTTCTGGCTCCTCATCGGCTCGGATATGTTCCTCACCTTCACCCAGTGGCGGGAATGGCGGGAGATCGCCCGGATGGCCTCCCTCCTGGTGGCCTCCCGGGAAAACGGGGACCGGGAGGAGCTGTTGGCCCAGCGGGAGGCCCTGGCCCGGGAGGGGATCGAGGCCCTTCTCCTGGACAACCCGCCCCTCCCTATGTCCAGCACCGAGATCCGCCGGGAGCTGCGGGAGACAGGGACCAGCGACAAGGTCCCCGCCGGGGTGCTGGCCTATATCCGGGAGCGGGGGCTCTACCTCCACGACCCGGAGGACCTGCCCTACCTGCGGGAGTATATCCGCCCTTTGATGACCGACTACCGCTACCGCCACTCCCTGGGGGTGGAAAAGCAGGCGGCCCGCATGGCCCGGCTCTACGGGGCGGACGTCCGCAAGGCCTCCCTGGCGGGGATACTCCACGACGTCTGCAAGGATATGCCCAAGGGGCCTTTGTTGCAAAACATCCTGGAATCTGGTATAATAAACGGTATCGATTTCACGGCTTCCCCCCAGCTGATCCACGGCTACGCCGGGGCCCTCTATCTCCAGTCCCATATGGGCATCCACGACCCGGAGATCATCGACGCGGTCCGCTACCACACCACCGCCCGGGCGGGGATGAGCCTTCTGGAGACCATCATCTACCTGGCGGACCTCACCTCGGAGGACCGGGAGTACGGGGACGTGGCGCTGATGCGCCGCCTCTGCGACGAGGACCTCCGGGGAGCCATGGTCCACGCCCTTGCCCACACGGTGGGGGAGCTGGCCAAAAAGGGAAAGCCCGTCTGTCCCGATACCAAAGGAGCCTGTGAGCAATACGGGGTGACCATCCCCGCCATGAATGGAGGAACAGTATGAATTCTGAGGAACTGGCAAAAAAGATCGTCCGGCTTTTGGACGGCAAGAAGGGTCTGGACATCGTGGGGGTGGACATCCACGAGCTGACAACCATCGGGGATTTCTTCATCCTGGTCACCGGAACCAGCAGCCCCCACGTCAAGGCCC
>CANOCD010000237.1 GCA_947564495.1 uncultured Angelakisella sp.
GGTTGTAAAAAACCCCGATATGAAACAGGGATTGACTTTCGCTCCGCACGTCAAAGGCGTGGAAGAGCTGGCAGAGGGTCAAGGTGGCAAAGGCCATGGTGTTGGCGGCCTGATAGGCCTCCCCCGGGTCCGACAGCACATACTCCCCCAGGAAATAGGCCCCCAGAGTAAGCAGGCCCACCATGGCCCCCTGAAGGGTCAGGCGCAGAGAGAAGGCGGGGGAGAACAGGTTTTCCTCTGCCGGACGGGGTTTCTGGTCCATGACCCCCTCCTCCACCGGCTCCACCCCGAGGGCCAGGGCGGGCAGAGAGTCGGTGACCAGATTGAGCCAGAGCAGCTGTACTGGCATCAGGGGCATCTGGTGGAAGTTGAACAGGGTGGCCAGAAAGATGGTCAATATCTCCCCGATATTGCAGGAAAGTAAGTAATGGATGGCCTTTTTGATGTTGGCGTAGATGCCCCGGCCCTCCGCCACGGCGGAGACGATGGTGGCGAAGTTGTCGTCGGTGAGGATCATGTCGGCGGCCTCCTTGGCCACGTCGGTGCCGGTAATGCCCATGGCACAGCCGATGTGGGCGGCCTTCAGGGCGGGGGCATCGTTGACCCCGTCCCCCGTCATGGCCACCACCTGTCCCTTTTTCCGCCAGGCGTTGACGATGCGGGTCTTATGCTCGGGGGAGACCCGGGCGTAGACGGCAAACTGGTCCACATCCCGCTCCAGAAGCTCCTGGGGCATGAAGTCCAAATCGGCTCCGGTGATGGCCAGGTCCCGGGGGCCGCAGATGCCCAGCTCTTTGGCGATGGCCACGGCGGTGAGCTTGTGGTCCCCGGTGATCATCACCGGCTTGATCCCCGCCGAGCGGCACTGGGCCACCGCCGCCTTTACCTCCTCCCGGGGCGGGTCCATCATCCCCAGAAGGCCCAGAAAGGTCAGATGGTGTTCCAGCGTGTCGCTGCTGAGGGAGGAGGGGAGGGCGGACAGCTCCCGCCGGGCCACCGCAAGGACCCGAAGAGCCTGCCCGGCCATGGCGTCGTTGGCGGCCAGGACGGCCTGCTTTTGGGCGGGGGAGAGGTCACAGCGGGAGAGAAGGACATCGGGCGCTCCCTTGACACAGACCTGAAATCCGCCGCCGGGCAGAGGCTGCACCGTGGACATGAGCTTGCGGTCGGAGTCGAAAGGGACCTCTCCCCGGCGGGGAAAGGCGTGGTCCAGACCGGCCTTGTCCAGTCCGGCCCGGGCGGCGGCCTCCACCAGAGCGATCTCGGTGGGGTCGCCGGCGGAGAGGGTGGCGTCACAGCAGAGAACGGCGGCGGTGAGAAGGGGGTCCTCTTTGCCGCCGGGGAGGGTCCAAAGCCTGCGGACCGTCATTTTGTTCTGGGTCAGGGTGCCCGTCTTGTCGGAGCAGATGACCCCGGCACAGCCCAGCGTTTCCACGGCGGGGAGCTTTTTTACAATGGCCCCCCGGGCGGCCATCCGCTGGACCCCAAGGGCCAACACGATGGTGGCAATGGCGGGAAGCCCCTCGGGGATGGCGGCCACCGCCAGGGAGACGGCGGTCATGAACATATCCAGCATGGCCCGCCGTTGGAGCAGCCCCACCCCAAACATGACGGCGCAGACGCAGAGGCAGAGGAAGGAGAGGGTTTTGGAGATCTCCCCCATCCGCCGCTGGAGGGGGGTGTCGCTGTCCTCCTGCTCCAGCAGAAGGCCGGCCACCCGGCCCACCTCGCTGTCCATGCCGGTGGCGGTGACCACCGCTGTGGCCCGGCCGGCGGTGATGACGGTGGAGCCGATGACCATGTTGCGGCGGTCGGCCAGAGGGGTATCGGGGGGCAGGGCCTCCCCGGCCTGCTTTTCCACGGGGAGGGATTCCCCGGTCATGGCGGCCTCGTCGGCTTTCAGCCCGGCGCTTTCCAGAAGCCGGGCGTCGGCAGGGACCAGATCCCCGGCTTCCAGCCGGATCAGGTCTCCGGGGACCAGTTGGCTGGCGGGGAGGGAGGATTCTGTTCCGCCCCGGATCACCCGGGCTTTGGGGGCGGACATTCGCTGCAGAGCCTCCAACGCTTCTTGTGCGCTGTTTTCCTGAGAGATGGAGATGGCGGCGTTGACCACCACAATGAGGAGGATAATGGCGCCGTCCAGCCAGTCGGCTCCGCCGCTGGAGAGGAAGGAGAGGCCTGCCGCCGCCAGCAGGACCAGGATCATGGGGTCCTTCAGCTGGTCCAGAAGGCGAAGGGCAAGGCTTCGGGGTGGTTTGCCCTTCAGCTCGTTGGGACCGTACCGGTCCAGACGGGTCTTGGCCTCCCCATCGGAAAGGCCCCGATGACGGTGGGTCCCGAGCTGGGAGAGGGTCTCTCCCAAACTTTTGTCGTGCCAGGCGTTCATAGTGTCAGTCCTTTCTGTTTCACATCCGGTGACACCATGATAGAGAAAGAACTTGTCCGATTACAAGGGAAACGTGACGGCTTGGACCATTATCCGCAAAAAGTCTTTGTTGGAGGGCGGACGGCCCGGCGGAGGGAAAGGCTCCGGCAGGGGCGGGCCGCCCTTTCGGTAGAGATGGGAAATCAGACGGCGGATGTTGACCTCCACGCCGGCGGGGGAGGTTTGGAATTGGCGGGCGGTTTCAATGTAGACCTCCTTCATCAGCTGGCAGCGGCGGCCGGCCAGAAGACCGGCAGCCAGCGCGGTTTGGGAAAAGCCGGCCCAGTCGGCGGGAGCGCCCAGCTTGAGAAGAAGGGCGCGGCAGCGGGAGGTCAGGTCATCACAGAGGAAAAGGAGAAGCCGCAGCACCTCGCCCCAGTGAACGGGCTTGGGGAAGAAAAAGTCCGCCCCGGCGGCCAATGCGGCATCGCAGACCCACTGCCCCGGCGCCTGGGAGAGAGCCAGGACCTTGGCCGTCCCGCCCTGGTCCCGATAGCGGCGCAGCAATTCCAGACCGCTGATGCCGGGGAGGATCAGGTCCAGTAAAATCACCTGCGGGTGGCGCTGAAGGGCAAAAGCCAGCCCCTCCAGCCCGTCTGCCGCCGTGAAGACCGACAGCCGGGCCTCCAGCGAGAGGATGCGGTGGGCCAGGGAGCGCTGGATGGGGTCATCCTCCACCAAAAGGACGGAGAGGGACTCACTCATGGTTGGGGTCGCTCTCCCGCAATAGGCGGTTGAGACGCAGAAGCATATCGGAGAGGAAATCCCGGTCCACGGGGGACATCTGGGCCAGCAGCTCCACCGCCAGCTCGGCTGAGCCGGTAAAGGGCGGCTGACCGTAGAGAAGGTAGTCGCTGGAGACGTGGAGGGCGGTGGCGAGACGCTTGAGCTTTAAAGTGGTCATGCTTTGTTCTCCTTTTTCCATCTGGGCCAGAAACTGGGGAGAGGTATCGGCCGCTTCGGCCAGCTTCTCCCGGGACAGGCCCTGTGCCTCCCGGGCAAGGCGGGCCCGTTCGCCGATGGCGATCAGTTCCGGGTCACGGGGCTTGGGTTCTTGTTGTTTCATTATGGCAGCCTCCTATCGTTGAAATGATAGATATAGA
>CANOCD010000238.1 GCA_947564495.1 uncultured Angelakisella sp.
GATGGCCAGGGGGATGAGCAGCAGCTTTGTCACCACGGTGAAGAGGATGATGGCCCAGCCGTAGCTGTGGACGATCTGGTACATCGCCCACATGAGCCAGCCCAAGGGATAGCCAAAGAGTTGCATGATAAATCTCATTTTAAGGTTCCTCCGAGTCCTCCAGCCCGGCGAAGGGGCGGAGGGTAAAGTGATGGGGGACTGGGTCCATCCCGCCCTTGCAGAATGGATTGCACCGCAGGATGCGGCAGACCGTCATGAGCCCGCCCCGGAACAGGCCGAACCGCCGCAGGGCGGTCGCCGCGTAGGTGGAGCAGCAGGGGATGAACCTGCAAGTGGGGAAGGGCTTCAGCCGGGAGAGGTACCGCTGGTAGAAGCGGACAGGGGCCAGGATGATCCTGGTCCAAAGGGAGGGTGGCGGCCCCGAAGGAGCGGGGGCGGGCCTGTCCTCCCTGCCGGGGGGGACGGGGCGGCTCACGGCTTTTTCTCCGGCTGGGGGGCGGTGAGCCGCTGGAGGTGGCAGGCCATGGCGGCCCGGACCTCCTGCATCCTGGCCCGGGGGGTCCTGCCCCTGGCCACAAAGATAAAGTCCCAGCCATAGGGGGCGGCGGATTCCACCTCCCGCCAGGCGGCCCGGATGAGCCGCTTGGCCCGGTTGCGCTGGACGGCGCCCCCCACCTTTTTGGTGGCGGTGATGCCCACCCGCCGCCTGCCCTTCACCCCGCCCCGGCGGGCGTAGGTGACCAGGACAGGGGCGACGGCGGACTTCCCCCGCCGGTAGAGCCGGAGGAAATCCCGGTTGTCGTTTAGGACCTGGGCGTTTTTCATCTTCACGTCGGCCACCCCTTCTTCCCGCCGGATCAAATCCCACTAAAAGAAGTGCCCACGCTGTGACAGGTGGGCAGTCTTAGAGCCTATTCAAGATCTCCAAGTGCGCCGAAAGGACGGGTATTTTTTCGTCCTGCAAGGCACAAAAACGCCGTCAATCCTTTATGGCTTACAAGTTTTTGTAACGCCGCAGGGCGGAAAAAGACCCGTCCAGGCGGCGTGCGGGGAGATTTTGAATAGGCTCTTAGGCGTAGACACGATCCTTTTTCTTCGGGGCCTGGCGGGCAGCCCCCTCAAAGAAGATCAGAGAGTCAGGGTCTTGCGGCCCTTGGCACGGCGGCGGGCCAAAACCTTGCGGCCGTTGCTGGTGGACATTCTCTTGCGGAAGCCATGGACCTTGCTCCGCTGGCGCTTTTTGGGCTGGTAGGTTCTCAGCATGATTCGTTTCCCTCCTTAACATTGAAGTAGTTTCCACTCCCCGCCCCGCCCGGCCAGCCGGGGGAGGCGGGAAGAAACCTTGCGCTATCTTGCAATATAGCATTATACCTTAATTTCGGAAGGGATGTCAAGGGTTTCCCCCTCCCCCGGCGGAAAAACTTGCGCCCCCCGGGGGACAGCCCCGGTTCCCAGATATTGGAATATAGAATTTTTACCAAAAATCTTGTTTTTTTGTAGAAAATACTATATAATTAGTGGTAACACCATCTGCGGATGGTCAAATAGTAGGGGAAAGAACGACAGCAGCGGAAAAGGAGGAAAAAAGGATGAAAAAATGGTTGGCTCTGATCCTGGCGGTGGCCCTCATGGCGGCCCTTTCGGTCCCGGCGATGGCGGCTTATGATCCCTGTGACCCTAGTTTGAATCCCGACACAGGGGGCAGCAACATCGGATGCCCCGGCACCGGCGGCGGAACCACGACCCCGCCCACCACCCCCGGGGGTTCCGGCGGCACCGGGAGCGGGACCCCGGGCACTGCTGGCGGCTCGGAGGATGACGACAAGCGCCTGGCCCCCACCGACAACATCGCCAACGAGGAGGAGACCCTGGAGGCCCTCTCCGCCGGGGAGACGGTGGAGGTGAAACTGTACAACGACACCGCCGCCCTGGCCCCCGACACCATGGACCTTCTGGGGAGCAGCAAGGGGACCCTGGTGGCCAAGGTGGGCAAGATGACCGTGACCCTCCCCGGGGGCTTTGGCAAAGTGAGCGAGCCCGGCCGGGTGTACTATCCCCTGGACTTCATCGACAACGCCCCCCTGGCCGGCGACCTGGCGGCGGCGGTGAAAGGGGAGAAGGCCAAGACCGAGGTGTTCAAGGCCGGCGGGGAGATGGTCCTCCCCGGGACGGCCACCGTGACCATCAAGACCCGCCTGGAGGGGATGGTGAAGGTCTACCGCTACAGCGAGGAGACCGGCAGATACGCCCTCCTGGCCAGCCCGGAGGCGAAGGACGGGAGCGTTACCTTTGCGACTAAGGCACTGGGGTTCTGGTGCTGACCACCGGGAGCATCTAAAGCGTGACCATCCCCCGGGGACGGGGGCGGAAAAAGAGAGAGGAGCCCAGACTTTCCCGGGGCTCCTCTTCCTTATTATATGGACCCCGCCCGCCAGGAAAAAGGCCCCAACCTTTCGGTCGGGGCCTTTTTGTCGCTTCTGTGGGGAGACGAACAGCTTACTGCTGCTCCTCCTTCATGCGGGCGAAGCACTCGCTGCAATAGACAGGGCGGTCCTCACGGGGACGGAAGGGGACCTTGGCCTCTTTGCCGCAGCTGGCGCAGATGGCGGTGAACATCTCACGGTCGGAACGCTGGCTGGCCTTGCGGGCGTCACGGCAGGCCTTGCAACGCTGGGGCTCGTTGGCGAAGCCGCGCTCCGCGTAGAACTCCTGCTCGCCGGCGGTGAAGATGAACTCCTGGCCGCACTCTTTGCACACTAACTTCTTGTCTTCGTACATAGCATTTTACCTCGCTTATGGATTTTTACCCGCAGGCCCCAAAGCGAGTTTAGACTCCGTCGCTTAAAGATCCGAGGGCATTATTACTCAACCTGGCGGTTCCAGGCTGACGACTGGGTTGGGCCTCGCGGCTGCCTTTTCAGGGCGACCGCAGCTTCCTTCGGACTCTTTGCAGGGCGTTATCCACAGCTTTCGAGGTAGTGTGAAGAAGTTGTGAGATCTCGGTGTAAGAGTGTCCGCTGAGGTAGAGCGTCAAGGCTTTCTGTTCAAATCCAGACAATCTGGTCTGGATCTTTCCCTCCAGTTCGGCCAGCTGCTCGGCGATGATGAGCTCCTCCTCGGGGCTGACCGGCTGTTCCAAGGAACCAGCCTCCAGCACCTCCAGGGTGGCGTAATCGCTGAGGGGACGGCTTTTCTGGGAGAGGGCGGCTTTGGCGGCCGCCGCCATGGTGGAGCCCACGCAGAGGTAGGCGAAGGTGGGAAAGGCGCTTTGCCGCCCGTCGTAGAGACGGATGGCTTTGAGGAGCCCGATGAGCCCCTCCTGGACCAGATCCTCCGCTTCCATTCCGGGCAGAAAATACCGGGCGCCCCGGCGGCGGATCATGGGGAGGTAGCGGGTCACCAGCTCGGTGACGGCCTCGTCATCCCCCCGCCGCGCGGAAAGGATCAGAGCTTCATCTGTAAGGTTTTTCAGTGCCCTTGTCATGGTTCGCTCCTGGTACCGAAAGGCTTTCCTGATG
>CANOCD010000239.1 GCA_947564495.1 uncultured Angelakisella sp.
GGTGGAATCTCCAAAAGAGAAGAATCGATACCGCTTCTCCACCGCCACCCGATAGGCGTTCATGGTGTGTTCATACCCGGCAAAGGCGCTGACCAGCATGATGAGGGTGCTTTCCGGCAGGTGGAAGTTGGTGACGAGCCCGTCCAGGACCTTGAACTCGTATCCTGGATAGATAAAAATGCTGGTGTCCCCGGAGCAGGCCGGGAGCGCCCCGTCCTTCCAGGCCGATTCCAGGGTGCGGCAGGAGGTGGTGCCCACGGCGATGACCCGCCGGCCCTCCTGTTTGGCCTTTGTGACCATGCGGGCGGTCTCCTCCGGGATGGTGTAGAACTCGGAGTGCATATGGTGGTCTGTAATATTCTCCGCCTTTACAGGCCGGAAGGTCCCCAGCCCCACGTGGAGGGTGACGAACCCCGTCTCGATTCCCTTGGCCCGGAGGGTGTCCAGCAGCTCCGGGGTGAAGTGGAGGCCGGCGGTGGGGGCGGCGGCGCTCCCCAGCTCCCGGGAGTAGACGGTCTGGTAACGCTCCCCGTCCTCCAGCTCCTCGGTGATGTAGGGGGGCAGGGGCATCCGGCCCACCTGGTCCAGGACCTGGAAGATGTTGTCCCCCTGGTAGGTGAACCGCACCAGACGGTTGCCCTCGTTCACCGTGTCCACGATCTCCCCGATGAGGAGCCCTTCCCCGAACACCACCCGGGTTCCGGGCTTGGCCCGTTTGCCGGGCTTTACCAGGGTCTCCCACAGGCCGCCCTCCTTCTGGCTGAGGAGAAGCAGCTCCACCGCCCCGCCGGTGCCCTCTTTATGGCCCAGGAGGCGGGAGGGCATCACCCGGCTGTCGTTCATCACAAGCACGTCCCCGGGGCGTAGCAGCTCCGGGAGGTCGGAAAAATGCCGGTGGCGGAGCTCCCCGGTCCTCCGGTCCAGGCAGAGGAGCCGGGAGCTGTCCCGGCGGTCCAGGGGGTGCTGGGCGATGAGCTCCTTGGGGAGGTCGAAGGCGAAATCGCTTCTACGCAGATGTTCTTCTCGCATACTGTTTTCTCCGTTCTTTTCGCCGGGGACCAGGCAGGGGCTCTGCCCTTTTCCCAGGCGGGATGCTGTACCATTTTTACCAGTTTTTCATTGACACAAAGGCCCGTAAGTGAGAACATAGATAAAAAAGGAACCACTTGGAAACCGCTGGCTTCCGAAAGATGAACAGCAACTATTATAGTCGATTTTTCGCCGGTTTTCAACCGGCTTTTTATCTCTGCGGCCCCTTTGGGCGCCGTGGGGAGGGAAAGGAGCTTTATGCTGTCAGCCATTCAAGACCGCCGCAGTATCCGTGTCTTTCTGGAAAAGCCGGTCCCCCGGGCCCTGGTGGAGGAGGTCCTTCTGGCCGGGAGCCTGGCCCCTTCCTCCAAGAACCGCCAGCCCTGGCGCTTTCTTGTGGCGGAAGGGCGGGCGAAGGAAAGCCTGCTGGAGGCCATGGACCGGGGGCTGGAGCGGGAAGGCCGCTCTCCCCTGCTCCCCGGCAGCGCCGCCTACCGGTCCGGCGCCGAGAATACCCGTCGGATCATGGCCCAGGCCCCGGTGGTCATCCTGGTGATAAACCCCCTGGGCCAGCCTTTGGACCGCCCTCTTGACCCGGAGGAGCGGGTCTATGAGATCTGCAACGCCCAGTCTTTGGGGGCGGCGGTGGAGAATATGTCCCTGGCCGCCTGGGACCTTGGGCTGGGGAGCCTGTGGATCTGTGACACCTACTTCGCCTACCGGGAGCTGATGGACTGGGCCGGCGGGTCCGGGGAACTGTTCGCCGCCTTTGCCCTGGGCTACCCTGGGGAGGCGCCCCCGCCCCGGCCCCGGAAGTCCCTGGGGAAGATCGTGGAATGGCGTGACGGCAACTGACCGGAACGTTTTGATAAAAAGAAAAAAAGCAAAGGAGAAATGAAAATATGAAAGAGTTTCGTGTTGGCATCGTAGGGGCCACCGGCATGGTGGGACAGCGGCTCATCACCCTGTTGGAGGGCCACCCCTGGTTCACCGTCACCACCCTGGCCGCCTCCGCCCGGTCGGCGGGGCTGGCCTACGCTGAGGCGGTGGAGGGCCGCTGGGCCATGACCACCCCCATCCCCCCCAGGATCGGGGAGATGAAGGTGCTGGACGCCGCCGATGTGGACGCCGTCACCGGCCAGGTGGATTTCGTCTTTTGCGCCGTGAACATGAAGAAGGACGAGATCCGGGCCCTGGAGGAGGCCTACGCCAAGAAGGAGTGCCCGGTGATGTCCAACAACTCGGCCCACCGGGGGCTCCCCGACGTCCCCATGCTCATCCCGGAGCTGAACCCCCACCACGCCGCTGTCATCGACACCCAGCGGAAGCGCCTGGGGACCAAGCGGGGCTTCGTCTCGGTGAAGTCCAACTGCTCCATCCAGAGCTACGTCCCCGCCCTCCATCCCCTGCTGGACCTGGGGGTCACCAAGGTGCTGGCCTGCACCTTCCAGGCCATCTCCGGGGCGGGCAAGACCTTCGCCACCTGGCCGGAGATGCAGGACAACGTCATCCCCTACATCGGCGGCGAGGAGGAAAAGAGCGAGCAGGAGCCCCTGAAGGTCTGGGGCCGCCTGGAGGACGGGCTCATCATCCCCGCCCAGAGCCCCGGCATCACCACCCAGTGCATCCGGGTCCCTGTCACCGACGGGCATCTGGCGGCGGTGTTCTTCTCGCTGGAGAACAAGGTCTCCAAGGAGGAGATCCTCCGCCGCTGGAAGGAGTTCTCCGGGGAGCCCCAGGCGTTGAAGCTGCCCTCCGCCCCGGAGCAGTTCCTCCGGTACTTCGAGGAGCCGGACCGCCCCCAGACCCGCCTGGACCGGGACCTGGAGGGGGGCATGGGCATCGCCATCGGGCGGCTGCGGGAGGACACCCAGTACGACTACAAGTTCGTCTGCCTCTCCCACAACACCATCCGGGGGGCCGCCGGGGGCAACATCCTGATGGCGGAGCTGCTGGCGGCCAAGGGGTATCTGGACTGAGGAGGTGGCCATCGTGCCCGACACCATTGAGGAGACCTTCGCCCTGCTTTCCCACAAGGACAACAAGGTCGCCTACGCCGCTTTGAAAACGCTCCGGGCGGAAAGCGAAGGCTCCCCGGCGGTCTACCCCTTTCTGGACCGCCTGGGGGAGATGCTGGACAGCGACAACTCCTACCTCCGCACCAGGGCGCTGACCCTGCTGGCCTATAACGCCCGGTGGGATACCGACTATAAGATCGATGAGGTCATCGACCGCTACCTAACACATATCACCGACCCCAAGCCCATCACCGCCAGACAGTGCATCCAGCTGCTGCCCATGCTGGCAAAGGATAAGCCGGAATTAAAGGAAGTTATCCTTGCTGCCCTTCACCGGGCAAATACCACCATTTACCCCGGCAGTATGCAGCCGCTGGTCTACAAGGATATTCAAAACGCTTTGGCAGAGATAGAAGGAACACCGGCAAACACCGGAGAGGAAGCCGGCGGACCGGATCAAT
>CANOCD010000240.1 GCA_947564495.1 uncultured Angelakisella sp.
AAACGACGTGGCGGCGGGGGCTGTACTGGCGGCTTGGCTTGGTGTTTCCACTTAGATTTGCGTGGGCGTTGGCGGCCTCCTTCCGGTTGGCCGATAGGGTATCCCCGCCTGCGGGCGGGGATGAGCCCTTCGGGCAATGCCGCTGCGGCGGCGGGGTTGGAGACGGTTTTGGTGCCTCCGGCGGAATCAAGCGGCCTGCGGGCCGGGGATCGGGTTCCTCTGGGGTTGGTACGTGTGGGGAGCTTTCGAGGCTTTCGTCGGTGTGAAAATCGCCTTTCGAGGCCCCGGCGGGTGAATTACAGCCTTCCGCTTTTCACAGCGTCCGACTCCAGGCACAAGCTAAGCCCCGGTACAGCGTTTTGTAGGGTGTGCCTGCGGGCGCAAGCCCGCTGGGGGGTGGATTTTTCTGGCTTTTTGTGCTATGATGGGAGGGAACCGAAACTACACGGGAGGAGGCGCTGCTTTGCTTTACACCACCAAATTTCTGGACGAGTCTTACGAGGACACCCGGACCTATCGGGAGAAGTGGATCGTGGAGTTTCGGGACCTTGCCATCGAACGGCTGGAGGAGGCCGTTCGGGAGAAGGACTACCCCAATTTGATCGGCAGGTGCCGGGACCTTCACCACCGGTATTCCAAAGAGGGGGACGTTTTCCTTGCCCTGGACCGGGATGCGGGGCGGGCCAAGAACTGCTACTACCTGGCCGCCCGGGCGGGGGCGCTTTGCTATGACCTTCGGCGGGCCGGGTTCCCTTACTACCGGGGCAAGTGGCTGGACAGCTACGACTTCAAAAAGCTGAACATCAACTACTCCAAGGACGGCATCCTGGCGGAGGACCGGGAGCTCACTCTGGCCATGACCGGGGAGGACACCATCGAGGGACTGCTGGTTTTGGGCCGGTACGAGGAGGCCCAGGGGGCCCTTCCCTCCGACCCGGAGGACCGGCGGCTGGATGACGAGGTGGACCAGTGCAAGTGGGCCATCGCCCACGGGGACCAGAAAGCCTTTGACAAGTACCTCCAGCGGCGGATCGGGGTCCTGCGTCGCCAGGGGCGGCATGACGCCTGCATCCTGGACGGCTGGGGGCTGGCCCTTGTCCGGCTGGCTCGGCGGCGGGGGATGACCTGCAAGGTAAAGGTCCTGGAGCTGCCCTGGGAGCTGCTGGAGGACGCTCCGGCGGCGGAGGCGGGGCTTGTCCTTCCCTTTGAGGGGGAGGTCCGGGAGATCATCCGGCAGAAACAGGAAGGGAGTATCGCTTTATGAACGAGACACGCTTTGTCCACACCCTCTTTGTCCGGTACACCAAGGAGACCCCGGCGGGGGAGCGGCTCCCCTATCTCCAGGGGGAGGCTTTGACGCCGCCGGCGCTGCTGCGGCTCCTGGGGCAGATCGACGCCGGGCAGGTGACCTACGTCCAGATGGACAGCGAAACGGGGGAGGACAGCCTGGTCATGGACATCCGGGAGGGGTGGGGGACGGTGTACCTGGTGAAGGATACCTGTCACTACTACGAGATCATCAGCCCGGAGGAGCCGGAGAGCGAGGAGCCGCTGAATCTCACCGGGGACGGGCCCACGCCCAAAAAGCACGCCACCCGGGACCTGGGGCTGCTTGGGGAGATCGTGGCGGAGTTCTGGAAAACCGGGGCGCCCTTTGGGGGCTGCCGGTGGGAGCATACCATCCACTAAAGAGGGAAAGGATGAGGAACGATGAACGACTTTAAGGACAACAGCTGGAACGACAAGCCCAGGAGGAAGCCCCGGCGGTACAGCGGGCAGGCCCTCAACGCCGAGATCCAGCAGCTGCCGGGGGGCGCCCCTCGGATGGCGGCGCTGCGGGATGCCATCGCCCAGGCGGACCGGGAGGAGGACCACCGGTGGCGGCTTTTCTTCCGGTACGACTACGCCTGCGAGGCCATCTTCCGGGACGACCCGCCCAAGTGTATGCCGGTGGCGGCGGAGTTCCAGGCCATCTTTGAGGAGCACCCCGACGTGCTGGGGCCGGACGGTCGGGAGATGTACCTGATGATCATGCAGATGGCGGTGGACCCTGTCTCCAGTCTGCCCCAGATCCCCCTGGAGCAGTGGGAGAAGCTGATGGAGGATTACCACGGGCTGGTGAAGCGGTTTGGGGGGCTGGGGCTGCGGACCTACTATCAGCAGATGTTCCAGTTCCTTGTTCCGGTGGATTTTAAGCGGGCCTACGACTACTTCCAGAAGTTCTGGAAGACGGGGCGGGACGCCATCTCTGACTGCCGGGCCTGCGAGCGGAGCTACGCCGTTCGGATGAGCCTTTTGGCGGGGGACCGGGAGGCGGCGGACGAGTACGGGCGGCCTCTCAAGGAGGGGCGGATCTCCTTCTGCTCTGACACGCCCCAGAAGATGTGGCTGGCTTACCTGGAGGACGACTACCGCCGGGGGGACTACAAAGAGGCGGCTCCCTTGGCGGAGGCTTTGTACCGCAAGGGGGACAAGGACCGCTCCAACCTGGACTATGTTGGGGCGGTGATGCAGTGCTGGGCGCACACTGACAACGACCGGGCGGTGGCTTTGTTTGAGAAGCGGCTGGTTTGGAGCCTGGGGATGTGGGATCAGCTGTTGGTTTATGATTTTGCCAAGGGGGCTTGGGTGACGTTCCGAGAGCTTGGAAAGCGGATGGGGAAGGTGAAGCTGGAGCTGCCCCGGGAGTTTCCGCTTTGGCGGGAGAACGGGGAGTATGACGTGGCTGGGCTGGCGGAGTATTTCCACGGGCAGGCGTTGGAGGTTGCGGGGCGGTTTGACGCCAGGAACGGGACCCGGTGGTATAAGAAGGACTTGGAGGCTGCGGGGCGGATGCCTCGGACTATGCCGGGGTGAGGGCCGTGCCAAGCACGACCTAGCAATCGAGCCAGGCAAAGTTTAGGGCCGCCCTTTTCAAAGGGCGGTAGGTCCAGGGCGACGCCCTGGTCGCTCCCCGCAGGGAGCGAAATACCCCTAGGTGGTGGTTGTCTGTACGGATGTATGGGCCGGGCCGCTGAACCCAGGAATGAGCCTAACGAAACCGGACGCAGGAAAAAACATGGCGCTGGGAACGAAGGGCTGGGTTTCCCTTTTGTACCTGCTAAAATCGAAGTGACAACCTGCGGCCGGTAACGAGCCTGCACCCACTCCCAGCCGCAGGAGCGCCCCCCGCTGGCGCCTTGTACCGCCTGCCCTTCCGGACAGGCCCCGGCTGGGGCCGAATCCGGAACGTGCTGGCTGGTGGTTTAGTACAAGCTGACGGTTCCCGCAAGACTGAAGGACCCTAACCGTCCCCACCCCGGCCCGCAGGCCGCTTGCCCGAAGGGCTCATCCCCGCCCGCAGGCGGGGATTCCCTATCGGCCAACCGGAAGGAGGCCGCTAACGCCCGGACGGCGCTGAGTGGAAGCACCCAGCCAGGGC
Source organism: uncultured Angelakisella sp. (assembly GCA_947564495.1). Lineage (GTDB taxonomy): Bacteria > Bacillota > Clostridia > Oscillospirales > Ruminococcaceae > Angelakisella. The sequence continues at coordinate 3,422 of CANOCD010000240.1, forward strand.
GTGACCGCTGTCCCCGCCGCCACGACGTTTCAGTAGGGGACGGCGCAGAAACCGTTCAGCAGTTAGGAAAGCGGACCGCACAGC
>CANOCD010000241.1 GCA_947564495.1 uncultured Angelakisella sp.
TTTGCCTCTGGACTCCACCGCCCTTTGAAAAGGGCGGCCCTAAACTTTGCCTGTCACGATTGTGGCCTCGTGCAAATCAAAACCGCACCGGCTCCGCCGCAATCCCCCGCACCGTCCGGGCAAACGCCTCACAAGCCATCTGACAAGCGTACTGCTTGCCAACCAACAGCCCCCCCGCAAAGTTCGTCTCCGTCGGCGGCCCGTAAAAAACCTTCAGCTCCACCCGAGCCGCCTTGAGAGCCTCATCCAACCCCACCATAGCCTCCATAGGCGGGGCGATGAGGTAGGCCATCGGCGTCCCCGCCGGCACCTCCGCCTGCTTGGAAAGGTAACTCCCCGTCTGTGCAATGCAGTGTGCAAAGTAAGGAATGGTGTTCCCCTCATCCGCGCTGTAAAAAGAAGCCTGGTTCTCGATGAAGTCAATAGCCGCCTCCAACCCGCTACGAGCCTGAGCCGGCCCCGGCGCCGACAAAATGCCAATGAACTCCCCCGCCAGCCGGGTAGAAGCATTCCCGCTCCCGGCGTACATACTCCGAGCGTAAGCCACCTGGACCTCCGCCTTTTTGGTGGCCTCGTCCAACGCTGCGTAGGATACATCGTCGCAGTCGGTGGTGATAAGCCCCAGGCTCCGGTGCCCCTCCGGCACCTCCAAAGACCGCAAAAGCAGCGGCTCCGGATTCGGGATGATCCGCACGCTGAGGACCGTGGTTCTAAGAGCGTCTCCGATCATATGGTCACCCCTCCTATTGCTTCAGTTCCACGCCGCTGGCCTTGGCGGTCAAAATTTTCTGGATAAGCTCGGCGATGTAGGCCCCCGCCTCCACCGAGGAAATACCCCCCCGGTGGATGTTGCTCACCACCGTCCGCCGGGCCTCCGGCTGGCCCACCTTGGCGTCGTAGCAAAGGTAGGCGCTCATGCTCTCGGCGGTGCCCAGGCCCGGCCGCTCCCCGATGAGGATGCACACCACCTTGGCCCCCAAAAGCTCCGCCACGGCGTCCTCCGCCGCCACCCGTCCGAACCGGAGGAAGAAGGGCGTCCCCACCGTCAGCCCCCGGCTTTGCAGCCCCTCTATGATGGCGGGCAGGGCGTTGGCCACGTTGGCCTCGATGGCCTTGGAGGACAGCCCGTCCGAAACGATGATCTGAACGTCGGGGTTTTTCTGGCACTTCTCCCGGATGATCCCCACCGCCTCGTCGGAAAGCTGCCGCCCCAGGTCGGGCCGGGTGATGTGGGTGTTCTTGTCCTCGCACCGGCTCTGGACCGAAAAGAGGCCGTTCTGCTCCAGGAAGGCCGGGTCCACATCGGTGAACACGGCATCCCTTGCCAGGGCGTGGTCCGCCCGGAGGGTCAGCAGCGTCTTGGTGAGGAGCCGGGGCCCGCACCGCCCCACCCCGATCCGGGCGGAGGTCCGGCCCTTCATCCGGACCAGGGCGTCGTAGTCCTCCGGGTCCCGGAGGGTGGGCACCGCTTTCTGGGCGGCGCTGGTGATGTCCGCCATCTCCCCGGCGTCCGGCTTTGCCGCCCCGGTCACGGGGGGCCGGGCGGGGACGGGGGCGTCCTTTGGACCGGAGGGCTTCTGCCCGCCCCCGGCGGGGGGATTCTGTCCCATCTGCCGGATGATCTCCTCGGCGATGGCGTCGATGGTCTTGGCGTCCAGCATGGCTTATCCCCTCCCCCCTTTTTGCAGGAAGATGGTGGGGTCCCCGGCCCGGCTGGTGAGCCTGCCGTTTTCGCTGATCCCCATCTTCTCCAGCCACAGGTCGAACTCCCGGATGGGCCGCAGGCCCAGGATTTCCCGCACCGTTGCGGCGTCGTGGTAGGCGTTGGTCTGGTAGTTGAGCATCACGTCGTCGCTGGTGGGCACCCCCAGGATGTAGTTGGCCCCGGCGGCCCCCAGCAGCATGGCCAGGTTTTCGATGTCGTTCTGCTCCGCCAGCATATGGTTGGTGTAGCAGCAGTCGCATCCCATGGGGATGCCGGAGAGCTTGCCCATAAAGTGGTCCTCCAGCCCCGCCCGGATGACCTGGCGGCTGTCGTAGAGGTACTCCGGGCCGATGAATCCCACCACCGTGTTCACCATAAAGGGCTTGAACACCCGGGCGTAGGCGTAGCACCGGGCCTCCATGGTCACCTGGTCGGCGCCGTAGTGGGCGTCGGAGGAAAGCTCCGACCCCTGGCCCGTCTCGAAGTACATGACGTTGGGCCCCGTCCCGGTGCCCTGCCTGCGGAGCAGCTCCTGGGCCTCCCGGATGTGGTCGGTGGTAAAGCCGAAGGCTTCGTTCCCCTTCTGGCTCCCGGCGATGGACTGGAAGATCATGTCCGCCGGGGCCCCCCGCTTCACCGCCTCGATCTGGGTGGTGATGTGCCCCAGGACGCAGATCTGGGTGGGGATCTCGAACTGGTTCTTCACCTCGTCGAACCGTTTGAGAATTTCCGAGAGGCTGGACACCGTGTCCCCCGAGGGATTCAGCCCGATGAGGGCGTCGCCGCAGCCGTAGCTCAACCCCTCGAACAGGGAGGCGGTGATGCCCTCCACGTTGTCGGTGGTGTGGTTGGGCTGGAGCCGGGTGGACAGGGTCCCCCGAAGACCGATAGTGGTATTGCAGTGGGCGGGCACCCGAATTTTGGAGGCGGCGTAGACCAGATCCATGTTGGTCATCAGCTTGGCCACGGCGGCCACCATCTCGGCGGTGAGGCCCCGGCTGACCCGCCGGATGTCCTCCTCCCCGGTGCCGTAGTCCATGAGCCACTCCCGCAGCTCCCCCACCGTCCAGCTTTTGATGCCGCCGTAGATGGTCTCGCTTAGGCCGTCCTGGTTGAGGCGGGTGACCTCGTCCTCCTCATAGGGGACCACCGGGTTCTGGCGCAGCTCCTCCAGAGTCATCTGGGAAAGGACCTCCTTGGCGGCGATGCGCTCCAGCCCGGACCGGGCGGCGATCCCCGCCAGAATATCCCCGGATTTTTCCTCGTTTGCCTTGGCCAGGACCTCCTTCACCGAATCGAAGGTGAACACCTGGCCGGAGAGCAGGGTCTTGTAGGACATCTTCCTCGCTCCCTCCTTTTTACTGTGGGTCTACATCTTCAAACACCCGCCGGAGGCTCCCGTCCGGCTGGTAAAGGAATCTCAGCTGGAGGACCAGCTGGGCCAGCTTGGCCCCCGAGGTCAGCTCGTAATCCGCCGCAAAGCCGCTGCCGTCGGTGAAGGGGAAAAAGTGCAGCTGGTGGTACTCGTACCGGGGGTGGAAATCACAGGGGGCGCCGTACTCGTCGAAGGTATCCATGTCGTTGAGGTCCAGGGTCCCCTGGATATATTTTCGGAGGTAGTCCGGCAGGTCCTCGATCTCGCTCTCATCCACCGCCCCGGGGACCTGGTCGTACCGCTTTTCGTGGAACAGGTGGAGGATGGTCTTGATCGTCTCGATGGCAAGGTCCCGATGCTCCTGGGAAATTTCTCGGCTCATGGCGTGTCCTCCTATCGGTGATAGCTCCGCTGCCGCATATCCT
>CANOCD010000242.1 GCA_947564495.1 uncultured Angelakisella sp.
GAAAGCGTCCGGAAGGAAAAGATCTGCGAGACCCCGGACGAGGCCAAGATCTACCTGGCCCGACTGGCCGAGATGGTGCCCTCCACCTACCGGGACAAGGTGAAGGACTACGCCGCCATCGTCCAGGAAAAGTATTACCTCCGCAGCCTCATCGCCGCCTCCCGGGAGGTCATGGACAACGCCATGGACCCCCAGGCCAAGGCCGCCGAGATGCTGGACTTTGCCGAGCAGCGCATCTACGACATCCGCCAGGGGCGGCAGAACACCACCATCCTGCCCCTGTCGAAAATTCTGGTGGAGACCTACGACCACCTCCAGCGGATCAGCGGGGAGGACAAAAAGGACTACCTGGGCCTTTCCACCGGCTACAGCGACCTGGACCACATGATCACCGGGCTGAACAAGTCCGACTTTCTCCTCATCGCCGCCCGCCCGGCGGTGGGCAAGACCGCCTTTGCCCTGAACATCGCATCCAACGTGGCCAAGCAGTCGGGGAAGGCGGTGGCCATCTTCTCCCTGGAGATGAGCAAGGAGCAGCTGGCCCAGCGGCTCCTCTCCTCCGAGGCCCTGGTGGAGCTGCAAAAGCTCCTCACCGGCAGCCTCACCGACGACGACTGGGTCAAGATCGCCCGGGCCACCCAGACCCTGGCGGCCTCCAGCATCTACGTGGATGACAACGCCATCGTCACCGTGCCGGAGATCAAGGCCAAGCTCCGGCGGATCAAGGACCTGGGGCTGGTGGTCATCGACTACCTCCAGCTGATGACCAGCGGCAGGAACATCCAGAACCGGGTCCAGGAGGTCTCGGAGATCACCCGGAACCTGAAGCTCATGGCCAAGGAGCTCAACGTCCCGGTCATCACCCTCTCCCAGCTCTCCCGGAGCATCGAGTCCCGGAGCGAGCACAAGCCCATGCTCTCCGACCTGCGGGAGTCCGGCTCTATCGAGCAGGACGCCGACATCGTCATGTTCCTCCACCGGGAGGCCATCTACGACCAGGAAGTGAGCCCCAACGACGCCAAGTGCATCGTGGCCAAGAACCGCCACGGGGAGACCGGCACCATCAACCTCTACTGGGACGGCCAGTTCACCCGGTTTTCAAGCGTAGCCTTTGGCAGGGAGCCGGGGTGAGATCGAAAGACATATAAGGATAGAAAAGCCTATGCTTACCAGAGAAAAGGTCGAAAAGATTTTAGATAAGGCCCGGGAGATCGACAGCAAGCTGGAGATGTTCGGGGCCGAAAAACACCGGTACAAGCTGAACCCGCCCGTCCCGGAGGCGTTCGTCCGGGACGTGGAGAAGAAGTGCGGCTTTACCCTCCCTAACGACTACCGCCGGTTCATCACCCAGGTGGGGGACGGCGGGGCGGGGCCGGACTACGGCATCGATCCCTTTCGGGGCTTCTGGAAATATGGCTATTTCCAGGAGGACCGCTTTGCGGAGCAGCGCCGGAAGGAATGGCGCCGCAGCCTGACGCTGCCCTTTTCGGTCCGCCCCATGGAGCCGGACGAGATCGGGGAATATGCTTTCAGCAAGGAAGCGTATCAGCGGCAGCCGGAGAAATTCTTTGTCTGGGTGGAGCCAGAGAAGGAGAGCGACGACCGCTGGTGTACCGATGGCAGCTACGAGCTGGGGACCTGCGGATGCCAGTGGGATCATATCCTTGTGCTGAACGGTGAACACCGGGGCCGGGTCTTTACCACCGACAACGAAGGGGGCTTCGCCCTGGACGCCTACAGCTTCAACGAGTTCTACACCCGGTACCTGGAAGGTCTGGCCGACACCAAGGCCTTCCGGGAACGGCTGGAACAGTGGCGGGGACGCTTTGACCATAGATAACAGGAAAGGGGGCCCAGCCATGGCGGAAAGGGAGACCGGTCTCTACCCCAAGGCCCTGGAGACCATCCAACGGCACGGGATGCTCCGGCCCGGGGACCGGGTCGTTGCGGGGGTGTCCGGGGGGGCCGATTCGGTGGCCCTGCTGGACCTCCTCTGCCGCCTGGAGGGGCTGACCCTCACCGTCTGCCACCTGAACCACGGCCTGCGCCCCGAGGCCGGGGAGGAGGAAGCCTTTGTCCGCCGCCTGGCGGAGGACCGGGGGCTGGCCTTTCTCTCCTGGCGGGAGGACGCCGCCGCCTGGGCCCGGGACCACCGCTGCACGGTGGAGGAGGCCGGGCGGGAGCTGCGCTACCGCCTCTTTGGGGAGGCCGCCGGGGAGACCGGGAAGATCGCCACCGCCCACACCCTTTCGGACAGCATGGAGACGGTGGTGCTGAACCTGGCCCGGGGCACCGGGATCAAGGGCCTCCGGGGCATCCCGGCGGTCCGGGGGAACATCGTCCGGCCCCTCATCGCCTGCACCCGCCGGGAGGTGGAGGATTACTGCCGCCGGCGGGGGCTCTCCTTTGTCACCGACCCAACCAACCTCACCAGCCAGTACAGCCGGGGGAGGGTCCGGAACCAGATCATCCCCCAGCTGGAGGAGCTGAACCCCGGCCTCCCCGCCGCCATGGCCCGGCTCATGGCCAGGATGGAGGATCAGTTTGCTTTGACCCGGGAGCTGGCCGAGGCCGCCCGGAAGGAGCTGGACCGGGACGGCTGGCTGGACCGGGAGGGCCTGCTGGCCCTGCCCCCGCCGGTCCGGGAGGAGCTCCTTCTGGACCTGCTGATGGCGGAGGGCCAGAAGCAGTCCGCCCGCCTCCTGGAGGAGATGCTGGAGGTCCTCCGCCGGGGCTCCGGCAAGGTCCAGGTGGGGACAGGGGTGGCCTTCACCGTGGGGAAGGGTCTGGCGGGCCTCGTCACCTGTCGGCCCCGGCCCGGGGAGTTTTTCCCCCGGGAGATCGACCTTTCCGCCCTGGCCCTGCCGGTGTCCTTCCCCCTGGGAGCGGGGAAGGAGCTGGTCATCCGCCCGGTTTCCGGAAAAAAAGGGGAGAAAACCGAAAAAATTAACAAATCGGCCTTAAATAACAGGTTGGATTGTGGTAGAATAATAGGCACTGTTAGATTGCGGGCAAAAGCCCCCGGGGACCGAATGGCCCCGGCCTGGCGAAGGGCGGGGAGCCATCCCCTGAAAAAGCTCTGCCAGGAGGCGGGCGTCCCGCCGGAGCAGCGGCAGGTCCTGGCGGTGGCCGAGGACAGCCGGGGCATCATCTGGGCGGAGGGCTTTGGAGCCGACCGCCGGTGCGCCTGGCGGGAGGGTTCCACCGCCGGGTGTGTGTTTGAGATCAGAAGGACGGAGGAAAGCGGCAATGGCAATGGAGAATCGTGACATCAAGGAGGTCCTCATCAGCGAGGAGCAGCTGGCCGCCAAGGTGGCGGAGCTGGGCGAAGCCATCAGCAAAGACTACGAAGGGAAAAAGCTCATCATCATCGGGGTCCTCAAGGGCTCGGTGGTCTTTATGACCGACCTGCTGCGGAAGATCACCGTGCCGGTGGAGATGGACTTCATGGCCGTCTCCAGCTACGGCAGCGGCACCAAGACCTCCGGGGTGGTGAAGATC
>CANOCD010000243.1 GCA_947564495.1 uncultured Angelakisella sp.
CGTCCCCGCCTGGGTGGTGTTCCTCATCATCTGACTGAAGAGGGAGCGGTTCTTCCAAAGGTAGTTCCCCCCGGAAAAGAGGGTGGCGCAGAGGACCAGGATCATCCCGGCGTTAAAAACGGTGTACAGGGTATCCACCGTGGCGCTGGAAAGGGAGAGGCGGGAGAAGCAGAAGCCTGTCACCAGGCCGTAGCAGATCCAGACCATCTGGCTGGCGGTCTTGACCTTGCCCCACTTGTCGGCGGCCATGACCACGCCCTTTCCGGCGGCCAGGGTCCGCAGGCCGGTGATGGCAAGCTCCCGGGCGATGATGAGGAACACCACCCAGGCGGGGACGTTCAGGAACTCCACAAAGGCCAGGAGGGCGGCGGTGACCAGGAGCTTATCCGCCAGGGGGTCCATGAACTTTCCGAAGTCGGTGACCATGTTGTGCTTCCGGGCGATGTGCCCGTCCAGGGCGTCGGTGATGGATGCCAGGGCGAAGATGATAAGGGCGGCCAGCCAGTACCCCCGGTAGAGGGCCAGCAGGAACAGGGGGATGAGGACCACCCGGGCGGTGGTCAGCTTGTTGGGCAGATTCACGGTTCGGCTCCTCCTTCCACGGCTTCCCCGGCCAGGTCGTAGTCCTGGGCGGCGGTGATCTTTACCTGTACAAAATTCCCGGGGCGACATCGGGCCCCGCTGGTGAAATAGACCTTGGTGTCGATGTCCGGGGCATCCATATAGCTCCGGCCGTAGTACCGCCGGCCCTCCTTCCCCTCCACCAGGACCTCCAGGGTCTTGCCGATCTGGGCCCGGGCGGCGGCAAAGGCGATGGGGGCCTGCTGCTCCATGATCAGGTCGGCCCGGCGGCGGCGCAGTTCCTCGGGGAGCTGGTCCTGGCGCTCCCCGGCGGGGGTGTCCTCCTCCTGGGAGTAGGCGAAGCACCCCAGGCGGTCGAATTTGGCTTCGGCCACCAGGGCCTGGAGCTCTGCGAAATCCTCCTCCGATTCCCCGGGGAATCCGGCGATCATGGTGGTGCGGATGGCCACCCCGGGGATGCCCTCCCGGAGCCGCCGGACCACCTCCAGGATGGAGGCCCGGTCCCCCTGGCGGTTCATCTCCCGGAGGACCTTGCCGCTGCCGTGCTGGACGGGGATGTCGATGTATTTGCAGACCTTGGGCTCCGAAGCCATGGCGGCGATAAGCTGGTCGGTGATGCGGTCGGGGTAGCAGTAGAGGACCCGGACCCAACGGACCCCCTCCACCAGGCAGACCTGGCGGATAAGCTGGGGGAGGCGGTACTCCCCGTAGAGGTCCAGGCCGTAGCGGCTGGTGTCCTGGGCCACCAGGTCGATCTCCTTGACCCCCCGGGCGGCCAGGGTCTTTACCTCTTCCAGGATATTCTCCAGGGGGCGGCTGCGGAACTCCCCCCGGATGAGGGGGATGGCGCAGTAGCTGCACCGGTTGGAGCAGCCCTCGGCCACCTTGACGTAGGCGAAGTAGGGGGCGTTGGCCAGGACCCGGTCCCCCTCCAGGGAGAGGTCCTCCTTGGGTCCGAAGGAGAGGACCCGGTCCCCTTCCAGGGCCCGGCGGATGGCGGCGGCGATGCCGCTGTTTCTGCCGATGCCCAGGACCACGTCGGCCTCGGGGATCTCCCGGGCCAGCTCCTCCTGGTAACGCTCGGCGAGGCAGCCGGTGACCACCAGGCAGCGGAGCTCCCCCTGGCCCTTGAGGGCGGCGAACTCCAGGATGGTGTCGATGCTCTCCTGCTTGGCGTCCTCGATGAAGCCGCAGGTGTTGACGATGACTGCCTGGCACCTGGCCGGGTCGGGGCAAACTTCAAACTCCCCCTTGGGGAGGAGGGCCAGGAGGCGTTCGGCGTCCACCTGGTTTTTGCTGCATCCCAGGGATACCATCCCCACCTTGATCATAGCGTTCCTCCGTTCAAAAATACTGCTTCCCCGATGGCCAGCATCTCCCGGACGCCGTAGCTGGGGACAAGGCCCCAGGGGCTCTTGCCGGACTGGGCGTAGACCTCCTGGAAGCCCTGGGTTTCGGCGTAGATCCTCACCCGGAGCTGGTGGTAGGCGTCGGTGGCGACCACCAGTCGCTCCGGGAGGCCCTCCCGACGGATGACCTCGGCGGAGAGGGCGACGTTCTGCTGGGTGTCGGTGGATCGGTCCTCTTTGTATATTCTATCCTCGGAAATACCATTTGTTATCAGATAATCGGCCATGGCCTGGGCCTCGCTCACCGGCTCCCTGGGGCCCTGGCCGCCGGAGACCACCACGGGGGCGTCGGGGTGCTTCTGGAGGTAGTCCAGGGCGGCCTCCAGGCGATATTGGAGCATGAGGCTGGGGCCGGTCTCCCGGACGAGGCAGCCCGGCACCACCACGGTGGCGGGTTGGGGGTCGTCCTCGGGGGGCGGGTCAAGATGGCCGGCCTGGAAGAGGCGCCAGCTCAGGAAGGAGCCGGCGAGGAAAACCAGGCAGAGGCCGGCGGTGGTTACGCCCCGGAGGACCCGCCACCAGAGGTGCTGTTCCTTGGGGTAGCCGGGGAACATCATGTCGGGGAAGGCGTTCCAGAATACCAGTAGGAGGATGACGGCGACGCCGTAGAGGAGGAGGAGCAGGACGCCCAGGTGGAAGATGCGGTAGAAGGCCAGGGGGACGAAGCCGAAGAAGAGGGCCCCCAGGGCGGAGAGGAGGGCGAGGGTGATGATGAAGCGTTTCATGTGGAGGACCTCCGTGATGGTGACCCCGCCGGGTGGGCGGGGGAAGTTACGAGGTTAGGGCTCCAGGCAGGAGCCAAGATAAGCACAAGGTAATGTAGGGTGTAAAGTTTAGGGCCGTGAGGCGCAAGGACCTTCTGCGGAAGGTCCGGGGCCCTTCGGGCCGTTGCGCCTCACGGGGGGACCAGTCCCCCCGTGTGCCCCCTAGCCCTCCGGGGGGGATGGGGCGCAAAGCTCGTTCCTGGCAAAGCCTCCAATATCGGTAGCAAAAGAATATGGCGGTTGCCTCATCAAATCCCGGCCCGCAGGCCATAGCCCGAAGGGCTCCGCCGGAGGCACCAAAACCGTTCCAACCCCCGGCCCGCAGGCCGCTTGCCCGAAGGGCTCATCCCCGCCCGCAGGCGGGGATTCCCTATCGGCCAACCGGAAGGAGGCCGCTAACGCCCACGCATAGCTAAGTGGAAGCACCCAACCAGGGCGTGACCGCTGCCCCCGCCGCCACAACGTTTCAGTAGGGGACGGCGCAGAAACCGTTCAGCACCAATGCCCGGCGGACCGCACAGCGCCCAGACACACAGGCGGCGGCGTTAGATAGTGTCGTCACAAGGCTACAAATGTGGTATAATGTAATAGAGCACAAAGCAATTAACAGAAAAAAGGATGGTATTACAAAATGGAATCCTATCACAGACACGATTTGAGTGACGAAGCGTGGGAGAAGATCAAAGAAAAACTTCCGGGACGGCGTGGCGTATGGGGTGGTATCGCAAGGGATA
>CANOCD010000244.1 GCA_947564495.1 uncultured Angelakisella sp.
GGTCAAAAAGATAAACTGCTGTGCAAAAAACCAGCAGGACCTTGGTGCTTCTCATCCCTTCCCTCCTTCCGCCGGGCAAAAAACCGCCCCGGCCATCGTGCCAGGCTGGGGCGGCAAAAAACGTCTCTTTTGCTTATGTAAAGAGGGGCGACACCGGCTTGTCGGCGTAGATGCGCTCGATGGCCTCGGCGAAAACCTTGGCGATGGGCAGCATGGTGATCCTCGCCTCTTTGGCGCCGGGCTTTTCGGGGATGGTGTCCAGGAGGACCATCTCCTTGATGCAGCTGTTTTTGATCCGCTCCAGGGCGGGGTCGGAGAGGACCCCGTGGGTGGCGCAGGCGCAGACTTCGGTGGCGCCGAACTCCATGAGGGCGGCGGCGGCGTTGACGATGCTGCCGGCGGTATCCACCATGTCGTCCACCAGGAAGGCCCTCTTGCCCTTGACCTCGCCGATGATGTTCATCACCTCGCAGACGTTGGCACGGGGGCGGCGCTTATCCACGATGGCCAGGGGGGCCCCCAGGCGCTCGGCGAACTTCCGGGCACGGGTGACGCTGCCCAGGTCGGGGGAGACCACCACCAGCTCGCTGGGGTCCATGGTCTTGGCCTTTTCGATGAAGTAGGGGGCAAGGATGGGCACCCCCAGGAGGTGGTCCACCGGGATGTTGAAGAAGCCCTGGATCTGGGCGGCGTGGAGGTCCATGGTGAGGACCCGGTCCGCCCCGGCGGCGCTGATGAGGTCGGCGCAGAGCTTGGCGGAGATGGGGTCCCGAGCCTTGGCCTTGCGGTCCTGGCGGGCGTAGCCGTAGTAGGGGATGACGGCGGTGACCCTTCCGGCGGAGGCCCGCTTGAAGGCGTCGATCATGATGAGCAGCTCCATGAGGTGGTTGTTCACCGGGCCGCAGGTGGACTGGACCACAAAGACGTCGGAGCCCCGGACCGTCTCCTCGATGGAGACCGAGATCTCCCCGTCGGCGAAGCTGGTGACGGTGCTTTTGCCCAGGGGCAGGCCCAGGGCCTTGGCGATCTCCCTTGCCACCTTGGGGTTGGAATTGCCCGTGAAAATTTTGATGTCCTTGCCGTGAATGTTCATCTTTCTTTCTTCCTTCCTCTCTGTGGTGCTTGCTTCGTTTCCACGTCTTTCACTTTCTGGGGTGCTTTTGGTGCTCCTTGGCACGGTCCGGCAGGTTGGTCTGGCGGCTGCGGGCGATGCAGAGGGCGTCGGGGGGGACGTCCTCGGTGACGGTGGAGCCGGCGGCGGTGTAGGCCCCGTCCCCCAGGGTGACCGGGGCCACCAGGTTGGTGTTGCAGCCGATGAAGCAGTCATCCCCGATGACGGTGCGGTGCTTGTGGACGCCGTCGTAGTTGGCGATGCAGACCCCGCAGCCGAAGTTCACCCGGGCCCCCACGTCGGCGTCGCCGATGTAGGTGAGGTGGGCCGATTTGGTCCCCGGGCCCACGTTGGCGTTCTTCACCTCCACGAAGTTGCCGATCCGCACCCCGGCGGAAAGGTGGCTCCCCGGGCGGACCCGGCAGAAGGGGCCGATCTGAACGTCGTCCTCCAGGGTGGCGTTCAGGATGTAGGTGGCGTCCACCAGGCAGCCTGCCCCCACAGCGGCGTCCTCCAGGCGGGAGTTGGGCCCTATGACCGAGCCCGGGCCCACGATGGTCTCCCCCAGGATGGCGGTCCCGGGGAGGACACGGGCCCCGGGGGCGATCCGGGCCCGGGGGTCGATCATCACCCCGTCGGTGAGGGGAATGTCCACCCCGGCGTCATAGAGGCGGTCCAGGACCATATCCCGGGCGGCCCGGTTGAGCTCGGCAAGCTGGCGGAGGGTCCCCGCCCGCATCCCCGCCAGGGGATCGGGGACCTGGCAGTCCCCCACTCTGGCCCCGGAATCCCGGAGGGCCCGGAGGAGGCCGTCGGCGGAAAGCTCCCCGGAGAGGCGCTCCAGGGCGGCCAGGAGGGCCTCCCTCTTGGCCCAGAACCCGGCCCAGGCGATGGTGGTGGCGGTGTTCCCCTGGTCCCGGTGGAGGCGGAGGGCCGTCTCCAGGGTCCCCGGGAACAAAAAGGGCGCGTCACCGGGGACGACCAGAACATCCTCCACGGGATGCTCCGCCAGGAAGGTCTTGACGCCAAGCGTCACGTCCTCCTCGTTGGCGGCGAGAGCTCCTTCCGGAAGCTCCCGGCTGATCTCCTCCCGGTCCGCGCCTGGGAAAACACAGACCGACCCGATCCCTGCCCCCTGGCAGTTGTCGTAGACCCAGCGGATGAGGGGTCGGAAAAGGACCTGGGAAAGGGCGGTGGCCCTCCCCGGCCGGCAGGCCCCGCCGTCCGCCAGCAGAATGGCACAGCTGTTCTTCATGGGGTTCGACGCCTCCTTTCAGCGGCCCCGGCGATTTGGCAGAGATGCCGGATGCCCCTGTTTGCAGTCTAAGAAAGTACCGCTACTATTATGACAAGATTTTTCGGTTTTGGCAAGGGGTCCCGCCATATTTTTCCCGGGGGGCGGGGCATCTTTGTTTTGGGCCGGGAGGCAGACAAAAGACCCCGTGGGTCTTGGGCGATCCACGGGGTCTTGTTCGTCACCGAAAAAGCGGGCGTGGGAAGGGGCTTTGCTTTTGGCCCCGGCCTCCGGCTACTTTTGGTCCGCAGTGGTCAGATAAACATGGATGATCTTTTCGATCTCCTCGGTGGTGTAGCTCTCTTTTTCGGGCTTCTCTTTGAGGATCTGGATCAGGTCATAGGCCATGGCTTTTCTGGTGTCCTGTCTTTCAGCCTCGGTTCCCATTCTGCGTTCCTCCCTTCCTTTTGATACTATTATTATGTCACGGGTCTTCCCCGCTGTCAAGAGGAAACGCACTGCAACAAACAGGGGTGCATCAGTTTTTCCGCCGCCGGGAGAGGATCACCCCAGCCGCCAGGGCGGCGGCCAGGATGCCCGCCAGGGGCAGGGCGCTGTTCTTTTCGGCCTTGGCCGGACGGGGGGCCTCCTCTGCCGCTTGGGCGGACACGGGGGCCGCTGGTTCCGCCGGGGGGGCCTTCGCCTCCGGGCGGGACGGGACCGGGGGCTGGGCCGGGGCGGGCTCCAGGGGGAGGGCCCCGAGGGCGGGACCGCCGGTCTCCGGGTTGGTCCCTGGCGCCGTGCCGAAGTCAAGGCTTGCCAGGTAGGACAGGGGGTAGTAGATCCGCCCCGGCTCGGGGACGGGGGCCTTTCCGGCGGGGATGGTGATCTCCCCGCCGCTCCAGCGGATGACCAGGGAGACGCTATTGCTCTTTTTCAAGGCGTCCATCACCGTCCAGGGCATTTCGTCATAGCCCTGGGCGTTGACCGTTACGGTGTCTCTCTGCTTTGCCTCCTGAATCCTTTGTTGGACCCGCTGCCAGAAATCGTGGTCATCATCCCCGCTGTCGGAGCCGCCTCCGCCGCCGGAGGGCCTCTTCTCCGCTGTTTTGTATCCCACCGCCACCGGGGAAAGACTGGTAA
>CANOCD010000245.1 GCA_947564495.1 uncultured Angelakisella sp.
TGATCTTACTCAGAACCTTAGATCCAATTTCTAAACCAAGGCTATGTGATTCACTCCCCCTCTTACGGTTCCAGATATTTCCATGGCCAAAACGGCTCTTTACAATGCAGAATATTCCATGCTGTCAAATTATAACACGGGTTTATGTCCTTTGTCAAAAGAAATTGCGAACAGGGCGTGAACTCCCGGGCAGAAAAGAATTTTCCCCTTCTTGACGCCTGCCGCCCTCCTCCCTCGTTATCATAACCAGGAAGTCCTAGGAACCTTCTGGAAAGATAAAGGAGGCTTTTTTATCATGGCATTGTTGGAAGTCCACGATCTGGAAAAGACCTACACCGCCCGGGGCGGGAGCCACACGGCGGCCCTCCGGGGGGTCTCCTTCTCGGTGGAAGAGGGGGAGTACACCGCCATCATGGGGGAGAGCGGGAGCGGCAAGACCACCCTTCTCAGCCTGCTGGCCGCCCTGGATAAGCCCACCGCCGGGGAGGTCCTCCTGGAGGGCCAGAGCCTTTCCGCCATCCCCGGGCGGCGGCTCTCCGCCTTCCGGCGGGAGCACCTGGGCTTCGTCTTCCAGGATTGCAGCCTGCTGGACACCTTCTCCCTGGGGGATAACATCCTCCTCCCCCTGGTGCTGGCCAAACGGCCCTTCCCCGAGATGTCCCGGCGGCTCCTCTCTTTGGCCCGGACCCTGGGCATCGAGGGACTGCTGAACAAGTACCCCTGGGAGGTCTCCGGGGGGCAGAAGCAGCGGGCCGCCGCCGCCCGGGCACTCATCACCCGGCCCAGTATCCTCCTGGCCGACGAGCCCACCGGGGCCTTGGATTCCCGCTCCGCCGGGGAGCTGCTGGACGTCTTCCAGGAGGAGAACGAGAAGGGCCAGACCATCCTCATGGTGACCCACAGCGTCCAGGCCGCCAGCCGGGCCAGCCGGGTCCTGTTCCTCCGGGACGGCAAGCTGGCCGCCCAGCTCCGCCGCCGCCCCGGCTCCGACTTCTACCAGGAGGTGGCCGACGGCCTGGCCTCCCTGGGCAAAGGGGGGAGAAGAAGTGCGTAACGCCCTGTTCTGCCCCTGGCTGGCCTGGGGGAATCTGAAAACCAACCGCCGGGACTACCTCCCCTTTCTGGGGGCCGCCGCCCTCATCGTCTGCCTCTTCTTCACCGTCTGTGACCTCTCCTCCATCCCGGATTTCGGGCGGCACATCCCCGGGGGCGGCACCATCCAGGCCCTGATGACGGTGGGGACCCTCCTGCTGCCGGTGGTCTGCGCCCCCTTCCTGTGGTATATCAACAGCTTTTTGATGAAGCGCCGCCGGAAGGAGATGGGCCTTTACGGCGTCCTTGGCCTGGAGCAGCGCCACGTTGGGGCGGTGCTGTTCTTCGAGACGCTGTACAGCTTCCTGTTCAGCCTGGGGGCAGGGCTGCTCCTGGGGGTCCTCCTCCTGGGCCTGGCCTCCCGGCTCCTTCTGGGGCTGGCGGGGGTCCGGACCGACTTCACCCCCGCCGTGGTCCCCCAGGCGGTGCTCTCCACAGCGGCCCTCTTTGGGGTCATCTTCCTGGGATGCCTCCTTGGGAACCTCCTCCACCTCTCCCTGGCGGCCCCCAGCCAGCTTCTCCGGGAGGACCACTCCGGGGAGCGGGACCTCCGCTTCGGCGTCCCGGGGTGCGTCCTGGGGGCGCTGCTCCTGGCGGGGGGCTACACCGTCTCCATCCGGGCCTATTTTGACCCCCTCCTGGTGGGGGGCGGGAAGATCTTCCTGGCCTTTCCCGCCGCCTCCCTCCTGGCCGCCCTGGGGACCTACGGGGTGTTCATCTTCGGCAGCATCTACCTGTTAAAGGCCCTAAAGGGGAACCGGGACTTCTACTACCAGCCCCGGAACTTCGTCACCCTCTCGGGGATGCTCCACCGGATGCGGAAGAACGGGGCGGGGCTGGCCAACATCTGCCTCTTTGGGACCATGACCCTGGTGACCCTCTGCTGCACCCTTGCCGTGGCCCTGGGCCAGGGCCAGGTGGCGGCCCTTTTGGGCACCAGCAACGAGGGCCGGGGGGACTTCACCCTCAACCTGGAAAGGATGTCCCAGGGGGAGCTCTCCCTCCTCTTCGGCACCCTGGCCTTTCTGGGGCTCTTCTTCGGGGCGGCCTTTCTCCTCTGCACCGTCCTGGTGATGTACTACAAGCAGCTCACCGAGGGCCACGAGGACCGGGAGGGCTTTGTCATCATGACCCGGGTGGGGATGGGCCCCGGGATGGTCCGGGCCACCGTCCGCCGCCAGGTGACCCTGGTGTTCCTCCTCCCCCTGGCGGGGGCCCTCCTCCATCTTGCCTTTGCCCTGCCGGTGCTGGTCCGCC
Organism: uncultured Angelakisella sp.; assembly: GCA_947564495.1. Lineage (GTDB taxonomy): Bacteria > Bacillota > Clostridia > Oscillospirales > Ruminococcaceae > Angelakisella. Next base: position 2,350 of record CANOCD010000245.1, read on the forward strand.
TGTTCGGGACCTTCTGCATCCAGGGGACCACGGTGCTGATGGCGGCGGGGCTGGGGGCCGGGCTCTACGCCCTCCTCTACCTGGGGGTCTATCTGGTCACCGCCAGGGCCTACTACCGCATCGTGTCCCAGTAAGATCAGACCCAATAAAACTGGCCCGGAGTTCCAACAGGAGCCCCGGGCTTTTCTTCTCCCTAAAATTCGACTGCCCCTTTGCCAGGGGACATATTCCGTATTATTATGTATAGGTATGACAGTCAGCGACAGACGGGGAGCGGAAGAAGATGACCTACGGATACGCCCGGGTTTCCAGCCTGGAACAGAACGAGGACCGCCAGCTCATCGCCCTGGGGAAGGCCGGGGTGCGGAAGCGGAGGCTTTATGTGGACAAGCAGTCCGGCAAGGATTTCCAGCGGCCCCAGTACCAGAAGCTGGTGAAGCGGCTGAAGCCGGACGATCTGCTCTGCGTCCAGAGCATCGACCGCCTGGGCCGGAACTACGCCGAGATCCTGGATCAATGGCGTCTGCTGACCAAGGAGATGGGGGTGGACATCTACGTCCTGGATATGCCCCTGCTGGACACCCGCCGGGGGAAGGACCTCATGGGGACCTTTCTCAGCGACATCGTCCTCCAGGTGCTGTCCTTCGTGGCGGAAAACGAGCGGGCCAACATCCTCCAGCGCCAGGCCCAGGGCATCGCCGCCGCCCGGGAGCGGGGGGTGCGGTTCGGGCGGCCCACGGTGCCCATGCCGGAGAACTTCCCCCAGGTGGTGGAGCGGTGGGAGGGCGGGGTCATCTCCTTTGAGGAGGCCATGGCCGAAAGCGGGCTGTCCTACGGGACCTTTTACCGGCGGCTGCGGGAGTACCGGCGGCTGGTTGGGGCGGTGGATGACGAGGAGGAGTTGGCGGAAGGGGAGGTTGAGGCGGAGATGGAGGCGGCAGTGGTGAACGAGGCAGTGGTGAACGAGGAAGGGGCGGTATAAGGGCACAGAAAAGGGGCTCCGCCTTTCGGCGGAGCCCCTTCTGGTCGCCCCTGACGGGGCGGGGTAGGTCATACACTGACGGACTTCTTAGGATGAAACTTACTGGAGCAGCTGGAGCACGCTCTGGGGCTGCTGGTTCGCCTGG
>CANOCD010000246.1 GCA_947564495.1 uncultured Angelakisella sp.
GAATTGGACTGTAAAATTCCCGTGGCCGTTTAAGCCAATATAAATTATGTAAACCGGAGGGAACGCCATGAACGCCATTGTTGCCGTCGATCAGTTCTGGGCCATCGGCAAGGGGGGAGACCAGCTCTGCTACATCTCCACCGACCTGAAGCGCTTTAAGGCCCTTACCACCGGGCATCCGGTGATCCTGGGCCGCAAGACCCTTGCCACCTTCCCCGGCGGCCGGCCCCTGAAGGGGCGGCGGAACCTGGTCCTCTCCCGGGACCCCGGGCTGGAGATCGAGGGGGCGGAGGTGTACCACGATGTGGAATCCCTTCTGGCTCAGGCTCCTGAGGATAGCTTTGTCATCGGGGGGGAGAGCGTTTACCGGGCCTTTCTCCCCCACTGTGACACGGTCTATGTCACCAAAATATCCCGAAGCTGGCCCGCTGACGTGTGGTTTCCCAATTTGGACGAGGACCCCGCCTGGCGGGTGGGCCGGGTGGACCCCCCCCTGGAGGAGGACCACATTCCCTTCCAGTACGTGACCTACGAGAGGGTGAAATAATGTTCCGGGAAGACATCGCCGCCTTCCTTCCCCAGACTCCTGCGGAGGAAGCCGACCGGCGGCAGATTTTAGCGTACATCGACCAGTATCCCGACACCATTTTGTGCCGGGAAAACAAGGCGGTCCACATCAGCGCTTCGGGCTTTGTCCTCAGTGGGGACGGGCAGTGGGTGCTGATGGCCCACCACAACATCTACAAGGTCTGGGCTTGGACCGGGGGTCATGCCGACGGAGACCCTGATCTTCTCGCTGTGGCCCTCCGGGAGGCCCGGGAGGAAACGGGGGCGGACCACATCCGGCCCCTTTCTGAGAAGATCGCCTCGGTGGAGATCCTGCCCGTCTGGGGCCATGTGAAGCGGGGTGTGTATGTGCCCGCCCATTTGCACCTCAATGTGTCCTACCTCCTCACCGCCGACCGGGAGGGGCCCCTTACCGTCCGGGAGGGGGAAAACACCAAGGTGGGCTGGCTGCCGGCGGACCGGCTGCTGGAGCTGACCAATGAGTGGGAGATGGACGAAGTATATTCCAAGCTTCTCACCCGGGGCCGGGCGCTGCTGGAACAAAAACAACTCTAAAGCCGTTTATCCGGCTCATATTATAAAAAGGATGTGTTTTTATGGATTACGCAAGCGAATCTCTCAAGCTCCACTACGAACTAAAGGGCAAGATCGAAATGACCCCCCGGGCGGCTGTGGACAGCAAGGAGGCTCTGGCCCTGGCCTACACCCCCGGCGTGGCCCAGCCCTGCCTGGAGATCCAGAAGGACGTGAATAAGTCCTACGACCTGACCCGCCGGTGGAACACGGTGGCCGTAGTCACCGACGGCACTGCCGTCCTGGGCCTGGGCGACATCGGCCCCGAGGCCGGTATACCCGTTATGGAGGGCAAGTGCGTCCTCTTCAAGGCCTTCGGCGACGTGGACGCCATTCCCCTGTGCGTGCGCAGCAAGGACGTGGACGACATCGTCAAGACCGTCTCCCTGCTGGCCGGCTCCTTCGGCGGGGTGAACCTGGAGGACATCGCCGCCCCCCGGTGCTTTGAGATCGAAGACAAGCTGAAGGAAAGCTGCGACATCCCCATTTTCCACGACGACCAGCACGGCACCGCCGTCATCACCCTGGCCGGCATGATCAACGCCCTGAAGGTGGTGGGCAAGAAGATCGAGGACGTGAAGATCGTCACCTCCGGCGCCGGCGCCGCCGGCATCGCCATCATCAAGCTGATGATGAGCATGGGTCTCAAGAACGTCATCATGACCGACCGGAAGGGCGCCATCTACGAGGGCCGGGAGGGCCTCAACCCCATCAAGGAGGAGATGGCCAAGATCACCAACCAGGCCCACGAGAAGGGCACCCTGGCCGAGGTCATCAAGGGCGCCGACGTGTTTGTGGGCGTCTCCGCCCCCGGCACCCTCACCGCCGAGATGGTGAAAACCATGGCCAAGGACCCCATCATCTTTGCCTGCGCCAATCCCACCCCCGAGATCTTCCCCGACGAGGCCAAGGCCGCCGGCGCCGCCGTGGTCTCCACCGGCCGCAGCGACTTCCCCAACCAGGTCAACAACGTGCTCTGCTTCCCCGGCATCTTCCGGGGCGCGCTGGACGTGCGGGCCAGCGCCATCACCGAGAACATGAAGATCGCCGCCGCCTATGCCATCGCCGGGCTTGTAAGCGACGAGGAGCTGAATGCCGAATACATTCTGCCCCAGGCCTTTGACCCCCGTGTGAAGGACGCCGTGGCCAAGGCCGTGGCCGAGGCCGCCCGCAAGGACGGCGTGGCCCGGATCTGAGGCGCGCGCCATGGAATACCGCATCGAGCATGACACCATGGGCCAGGTACAGGTCCCCGCGGACCGGCACTGGGGGGCCCAGACCCAGCGGAGCAAGGATAATTTCAAAATCGGCGGCCAGCGGCAGCCCAAGGAGATCATCACCGCCTTCGCCTTTTTGAAGGAGGCCTGCGCCCAGGCCAACGCCGGGGTGGGCAAGCTGACATCGGAGCAGGCCAAGGCCATCGCCGATGCCTGCGGCGAGATCCGCACCGGCAAGTGGGACGAGGAATTCCCCCTGGTGGTCTGGCAGACGGGCAGCGGCACCCAGACCAACATGAACGTCAACGAGGTCATCGCCCACCTGTGCGCCGACTGTGGCGTTGCCCTCCACCCCAACGACCATGTGAACGCTTCCCAGTCCAGCAACGACACCTTCCCCTCCGCCCTCCACATCGCCTCCACCCTGGCCATTGTCCAGGACGTTCTGCCTGCCGCCCGCAAGCTGGAGGAGGCCTTTCGGGTCCTGGAGGAGAAGTATCCCGACCTTATCCGCATCGGTCGGACTCACCTCCAGGACGCCACCCCCCTGAAGTTCGCCCAGGAGGTCTCGGGCTGGCGGGAGCTTATCGCCGCCCCCTGCCGGATGCTGGAGCTGAGCCTTCAGGAGCTCCACAAGCTGGCCATCGGCGGCACCGCCGTGGGCACCGGCCTCAACGCCCCCAAGGGCTTTGACCAGATGGTCTGTGAAACACTCACCGGGCTCACCGGGGTGGAGTTCATTCCCGACGGCAACAAATTCCACGCCCTCACCTCCAAGGACGCCCTCACCTTCGCCCACGGGGCCTTGAAGGCTCTGGGGTGCAACCTCATGAAGATCGCCAACGACATCCGGTGGGAGGCCAGCGGCCCCCGGTGCGGCATGGGCGAGCTCCACATCCCCGAGAACGAGCCCGGCTCCTCCATCATGCCGGGTAAGGTAAACCCCACCCAGTGCGAGGCAGTGACCATGGTGGCCGTCCAGGTCATGGGCAACGACACCGCCATCTCGGTGGCTGCCAGCCAGGGGAACTTCCAGCTCAACGTGTTCCTACCGGTGTGTGCTTACAACTTCCTGCTGTCCGCCCGGCTCCTTGCTGATGCTATGGACTCCTTCC
>CANOCD010000247.1 GCA_947564495.1 uncultured Angelakisella sp.
CCAATCTCTTGACAAGGGCCGCAGGAGGCCGTATAATAATTTTGTCGGATGTACACTCGTGTTTACATATCACCCCGTTTTCCGGTCCTCCCGGCATGGGAGGATTTTTCCGGGAAGGATGTACACACGTGTTTACATAATCGCAAGACCACTTCGGAAAAGAAAGAACCTTGGGAAGGGCCCCTGTCCCTTCCGGAATTTGAAGGAGGAATCTCTTATGAGCAAGCACGCCATCCGGAAACTGCTTTCCATCGCTATGGCCCTGGCGCTGACCCTGAGCCTTGCCGCCTGCGGCGGCGGGGGGCAGAGTTCGGCCCCCGCTCCGGCCCCGGCCACCCCCGCTTCTCCCGCCGGGGACGGCGGCGCCGCTGACGCCCCCAAGGAGCCTGTCACCCTGCGGTTCTACAACTACGCCCTGTCCGAGACCGCCAAGGCCGACTGGTGGCAATCCACCATCGCCGACTTCCAGAAGGAGAACGACTGGATCACCATCGACACCATCACCGTGGACTACAACAGCATGGTCTCCACCTTCACCAACGACCTGGCCTCCGGCCTTTCGGTGGACCTGGTCTACGGCGAGGTGAGCTGGATTCCCGCCCTGGTGGACGGCGGCTTCATCCAGGCCCCCAAGAACGTCCTTTCCCCTGATTTCTATAACGGCTACTATCCCCACGTCACCGGCCAGTTCCAGTACAACGGGGATGTCTACGGCGTGCCCCACTACTACACCAACTCGGTGATCTTCGTCAACAAGGACCTGGTCACCGCCGCCGGTCTGAAAATGGAGGAGTTCCCTGACACCCTGGACGGCCTCAAGGGCTGGATCGAGACGCTGAACAAGAAGTACAGCGGTGATCCCAACGTCACCACCACCTTCGGCCTAACCACCGCCGAGGTCCCCGCCACCGGGGCTAACATCAACGCCATCTACACCGCCTTCGGCGGGACCCTCATCAACGAGGACGGCACCCTGGCCGACCTCAACGCCGAGCCCAACAAGACCGCCATGCACGAGGCCCTGGACTTCTACAAGTACCTCCTGGACACCAAGTCCACCCAGGAGAACCTGAAGCTCAAGGACTACCGGGCCTCCTTCGGCGCCGGCAACGTCTGTATGTACGTGGATTCCTCCTGGGGCTACGCCCAGATCGGGGAGGTGGACGCCAACGCTAAGAACTTCACCGTGACCGCTCCCCTGCCCGCCACCATGGGCACCAACGGCAAGGGCTCCTCCCTGGTGGAGTCCCACTGCTTCCTCATCGGCTCCCAGCTCTCCGACGCCCAGAAGGAGGCGGTGGACCTCTTCCTCCAGCACTGCACCAAGAACGAGACCATGGAGGGGTACCTCAACAACATCGGCCTGGCCTTCGTGGCCCACAAGGGGATGGAATCCTGCCCCATCTCCCCCATCCTGGAGGGGGCGGCCAAGGGTGTTGACAACGTGGTCCGCCAGACCCAGATCGGGCCCATCATCAGCGTCCAGACCGAGCTGGCCTCTATGGTCCTCAACTACACCGTCAACGGCATGAGCGCCGACGACGCCATCGCCGAGTACATCAAGCAGGCCGAGTATTACATCAACCAGTGATCTTCCGGTAACAGAGCGGACGGGGGTATGGGAGACCTCACCAGCCCCTGTCCCTTTTCTATCCCGGCTTTTGAGGAGGGAACCGTATGTCCCGAAAATTCTCCCTGTCCGGGGCGGGCAAGGACCGGATCTTTTACGTGGTCCTGCTCCTCCCCGCCATCCTGCTCTGCGCCGCCTTCATCCTCATCCCCATCGTGGATTCGGTGGCCATGAGCTTTACTACCTACAAGATCGCCAACCTCACCAGCGGGACCCCCGGCCAGTGGAACGACTTCGGCAACTACACCCGCCTTTGGAAGGCCGGGAAGCTCCAGTCCGCCGCCGGCATCACCGTCTTTTTCGTAGCGGTGACGGTGGTCCTCACCTTTGTCATCAGCATGACCCTGGCCCTGGTGCTCAACACCAAGATCCGGGGGGCCCGGCTGCTCCGCAGCGTGATGATGATTCCCTGGGTCATCCCCACCGTCATCGCCGGTCTTTTGTGGGCCTGGATCTTCGCCAACCCCTACGGCCTGCTGCAATACCTGGTCAGCGTTTTCACCGGGGGACGGGTCACCGGCTTTTCCATCCTGAGTAACCAGAACACCGCCATCTGGGGGGTCATCCTGGCCGCCCTCTGGAAGCAGATCCCCCTCATGGCCCTGCTCCTCCTTTCGGGGATGCAGAGCATCCCCGAGGATATGCTGGAGGCCGCCGTCATCGACGGGGCGGGGTACTTCACCCGCCTCACCCGGATCATCATCCCCCACATGAAAAGCGTCATCGCCGTCACCGTCTCCATGTGCATCATCGAAAACTTCAAGCAGTACCCCCTCTTCGCCACCCTCACCAACGGCGGGCCCACCGGGGCCACCACCACCTTTGCCGTCCTGTCCTACGACGAGGCTTTCGTCAACTACAACTACGGTTCCGGGGCGGCGGTGACCACCGTCTGGCTGGGGCTGATGATCCTGGTGGTGTTCCTGTTCAACCGGGTATTCCACAAGGATGAAGATCTGTAAGGAGGCTTGTCCTATGACCATCCAAACCGCCGCGCCAAGGTCCGTCACCGGGGGCAGCGGCAAGCGGGCCGCCCTTTCGGTATTAAAATACCTGGTGATCACGGCCATCTTCCTCTTTCTTCTCTTCCCGGTCTACTGGATGCTGGTCACCTCCTTAAAGGTGAACACCGAGTCCTACCGGGTGGTCCCCACCCTCTGGCCGGAGAGCCTCTCCATTGAGGGCTACCTCACCCTCTTCCGGGACGGGAAGTTCTTCGTTTACTACAAAAACAACCTTGTCGTCTCCGCCCTGGCGGCGGTGATCATCTGCTTCATCTCCATCTTCGCCGGGTACGCCCTCAGCCGGTTCCGCTTCAAATGGAACCGGGTCATGCTGGCCACCTTCGCCTTTTCCCAGATGATGCCGGTCATCAGCCGCCTCATCTCCCTTTACACCATCCTCCGGCGGCTGAACCTCACCGATGACCATCTAGGATTGGTGCTGGCCATCAGCGCCACCCAGGTCCCCTTCACCGTCTCCCTTATGGCCTCCTTCTTCGACGGCATCCCCCGGGACCTGGAGGAGGCCGCCGGGATCGACGGGGCCGGGCGGCTGAACACCCTGTTCCGGGTGATCCTCCCCCTGGTGATCCCCGGCATCCTGGCCGTGGGGGTGTACAGCTTCCTGATGACCTGGGACGACTACCTCCACGCCATCACCCTCATCCGTTCCAACGACCTGTGGACCCTCTCCCAGGGCCTCAAGCTCACCTACCTGGGCGAGGTGAGCGACTGGCAGCTCATCAATTCCGCCTCCACCCTGGGGACCCTGCCCATGATCTTCCTGTTCTTCTTCTTCCAGAAGTACATGATCAAGGGCCTGGTGGCCGGAGCCGTAA
>CANOCD010000248.1 GCA_947564495.1 uncultured Angelakisella sp.
ATCGTGTCTGTGATAGGATTCCATTTTGTAATACCATCCTTTTTTCTGTTAATTGATTTGTGCTGTATTATATTATACCACATTTGTAGCCTTGTGACGACACAATCTAAGAGCCGCCTTCGGCGGTTGGCCGTGAGGGGTGCTTACCGCTGGGCCGGGTTCTCTTCGCCATCGCCTGGGGGCGACCACGCCCGCCCCCGAAAAATCCCCCTGTTTTCTGGGCAGACTAACCCTGGAGGAGGACGTAACGCCATGAAGGAATTTAAGATCAAGCGATATGACCACGCCCGGGTCCAGAAACGCAAGCAGGGGGTCCGGGCGGCGGTGGTCACCGTTTTGCTGGGGGCGGGGGCCCTGGCCGCAGGGTGGATGGCCTACCCGCCGGTCTATGACTTTGTCACCAACTGGGAACCCCCCGCCATCCAGACGCCGGGGCCGCCGGTCCCAGCACCCGGGCCGTCCTCTTCGGAGGCGCCATCCCCCCCTCCCCAGGAGGAGCCGGAGGAGGAGGCGGTCTTTCCCGCTGCCGCCGCTTACCTCCCGCCGGAGGTGCTGGAGGACGGGGAGCGGCTGGAGCGGGAGCTGGCCGCCCTCCGGGAGAAGGGGGTGGAGGGGGTCGTCTTTGACCTCAAGGACGCCACCGGGCTGGTCCGCTACCAGAGCGGCGTGGAGCGGGTGACCCTCAACCGGGCCCAGGCGGAGAACGCCTACGACCTGGGCCAGCGGCTGAATCAGATCAGGCAGGCGGGGATGATCCCGGTGGGGCGGCTCTACGCCTTTCGGGACCGGACTGCCACCGCCCATATGTACGAATCGGCGGTGAAGTATATGAACAGCACCGTCAACTGGATCGACGACTCCCAGGCCAACGGGGGGAAGCCCTGGCTGAACCCCAACAACGGCGAGGCCCAGGACTATGTCATCGCTCTGGTGGAGGAGGCCGCCGGGAAGGGGGTGGGGACCATCCTCCTGGACGGGGTGCAGTTCCCCGAGGGGGTGGCCCTGGACCTTGCCACCTACGGCAACACGGGACCCCTGGACAAGTCCGGCATCCTGGCGGGATTCCTTGCCCGGGCCCGGGCCGCCGGGGAGGGGGAGGGGAGCCGGGTGGCGGTGACAGTGAACCTCATCTCCGCCGCAGGGCTCAGTGACACGAGGTACGGCGCCGACACGGGGAGCCTTTTGGCCGCCGCCGGGGCCGGGGTGGTGGAGGTGATGCCAGAGCAGTTCGGCAACGGCGTCACCAGCGAGGTGCTGACCCTTTCCTCCCCGGCGCTGGACCCATACAAGACGGTGACCGAGGGCATCCAGGCGGCCTCCGCCGCTTTGGGGATGGCCGAAGAGGACGAGGAGGACGAGGACGAGGAGGAGGACGGGGAGCCCGCCGGGGAGGGCCAGCAGGTGCCTTTGGCGGCGGTGATCCAAGCCTATACTTCCACCACTTTGAGCCAGTCGGGGAATAAGCCCTACGGGCCGGAGGAGATCCAGGCCCAGGTCCGGGCCGCCCGGCAGGCGGGGATCGAGCCGGTGATCTATCTGGACCCGGCGGGGGAGTACGCAGGGCTGGAGTGATCCCCATCCGAATGGAATAAAAAAGAAGGGGGCTCCCGGGCGGGGGCCTCCTTTTTGGGTGGGGCGGGGATCGGCTACCGCCGTCCGTAAAAGATCCGGCCCAGGGCGTTGCCCAGGAGGACCACCAGGCCGTAGGCCGGGGCGTAGGGCCAGGCGGTCCAGTTGTAGAAGAGGGGGATGGCGGGGAGGAAGAGCGCCGTCCCCAGGACTGCCAAAAGGGGCTGGAAGCCCAGGCGTGTCCCGCAGGCCAGGCCGCAGAGGAGGGCCAGAAAGGGCATGGCGCAGAGCATCAGCAGCATGGCGGAGGCGGTGTCCCGGATGAGGAGGGGCAGGAGGTAGTAATCCGCTGCCAAAAAGGCGAGGTAGGGGAGCAGAAGTCGAAGGGTCTCTTTCATGGCGTGTCCTCCAGGTAAAAAAGCTGTTCCACGGGGGTCCCCAGGAAGCGGGCCAGGCGGATGGCGAGCTCCAGGGAGGCGTTGTACTTGTTGTTTTCGATGGCGATGATGGTCTGCCGGGAGACCCCCAGGGCCGCCGCCAGGTCCTCCTGCCGGAGGGCCCGGGCCTTGCGGAGCTCCTTGACCCGGTTGGTCATAGCCGCACCCCCAGGAGGAGCCAGGCGGCCCCGGCCAGGGCGGCCAGGCCAAGGGTCAGGCAGGTCAGGAGGACCAGTCCCCGGAGGGGGCCGGTCTCGAAGGAGTCCTCGTCGTCCTTGACCGCCCGGCGGGTGAGGAGGAGGCGGGAGGCGGTCTCCACCAGGGCGGCGCCGGCCAGGAGGGCCAGGGGGAGAAGGTCGGGGATGGTTTGCCGGGAGAGGGAACGGGCGGTTTCCCAGAGGCACCGGAGGGTCAGGGCGGCCAGGAGGAAGGCGTAGGCGTGGCCTCTGGCGGTGCGGGCGATCTGGCGGGACATTTCGTCGGGACGGGGCATGGGGCGGGCCTCCTTTGGCGGATCGTGTTATGATGCTATTATAGCCCGGGCAGGTGAAAATGTCAATAGTTCTTTACATTTTGGGAGTGTGAAAATCGCCTTTCGAGGCTATATTATCCTATTTGCCGCCTTCCGCCTTTTGCAGCCTTTGACTCCAGGCACAAAGTAAGTTTTAGCACGATCTTTTGTAGGGTGTGCCTGCGGGCGCTGGCCCGCCGGGCGCTAGCCCGCCCGCATAATCCGGGAATTGAAACGAACAATAAAAGCGGAATGTTTTGGGCAAAGGAGGGCGCTCTATGATAACCTTGATCCCGCTGGAGGAGCCGCCCCGGCGCTGCCTGGGGGAGGCTTTGCGCCGCCTGCCCCGGGAGCGGTTCCGGACGGGCGGGGCGCCGGGGGAGGGGGGGACCATCGTGGTCCTCAGCGACTTGCTGGAGCGGGTGCCGGAGGCGCCCTTGGGGCTGCCGCCGGGGTGCCCGGCCATCCTTTCGGGGCAGAACCAGGCGGCGGCCTGGTTTGCCGGGGCGGCGGGGCTCACGCCTTTGGACTGCGGGCTTTCCCTTCGGGACACCCTCACCCTTTCCAGCCTTACCGAGGGCAGCGCCATGGTCTCCCTCCAGCGGCCTATCGTCCGGCTGGACGGGGGGACGGTGGAGCCGGTGGACCTGCCTTTGACCCTTACCCGGGCCTGGGAGCCCTACCATCTTTTGTGCTGCGCCGGGGCGCTTCTGCTGGCGGGGGGCGTGGGGGCGCTGGGGGAGAAGGGGATCTTCTGACATAAGAACAAGGCCCTCCGGTCAGGGAACCGGGGGGCCGATTTTTATCTGCTTTTCAGTTATCGGATCTCGGGGTCCAGGGATTCAAACTCCGGGGAGTCGAAGAACTCCCGGAGGGTGATGTCCAGCCCGTCGCAGAGCTTTTTGAGGGTGAGGACCTTGGGGTCCCGGCTTTTGCCGT
>CANOCD010000249.1 GCA_947564495.1 uncultured Angelakisella sp.
GAGAAAAGCCCCTTTCAAGCCGTTCTCCGCAGCGCAAAAAAACAGCAGGCCCCGGGCACTTCCCCCGAAGCCTGCCGGCTTTCTTGCTGCTTTGTCACCCTGTGAACCGCGCGACCCAAGCCCCCGGGATTTTCTCCTCCACGATGCCCCGGTTGAGGTTGAACCAGCTTTGGCAGTTGTCCAGGATAATGGCGTCGGCGGTGACCACCCCCGCCATCCTGGAAAGCACCCCGTCCACCCTGGGGTCCAGCTCCACCTGGACCCGGACAGAAAACCGCTCTCCTGCCTCCAGGAGAAGCTCCCGGAGCCGCCCCGAGTTGGACACCTGCTGGTCCAGATAGAACAGGGCCTCCTGCACCCCCAGACCCTCCATCCGGGCCAGGAGCAGCTCCACCGCCCGATGGGTCTTGTCCACGATGCGGTAGGTCCCCCGAAGCCCCGCCAGGTCCCGGATGGTCCCGTCCATCCCCTCCAGGAGGAGGGAGCCGGAAAGGGCCACCTCCAGGGTGATGATGGTGTTGAAGCCGTCCAGTGCCAGCCGTTCCGGGGGCCGGGACAGCTCCTTAGCCCGGCGGTTCTCCAGGGAGGCCGCCGGGGAGGCGGCCCGGGCCAGGGCCATCCGCTGGCGCTGGGAGAGAAGGTGGTGGTTGCCCACAAAGGTGGAGGCGGGCTTGACGTCGTACCCCCGGTCCAGCAGGAAGGTCAGCTCCCGGAATGCGGCGTTCAGCTTTTCCATGGCCTTGGGGCCGAACTCCACGGCATCCTTGGGGCAGTAGCCCCGGGCAACGGTATCCATGGCGGTCTCTCCTTTCCTGGGGGGATCTCTACTGGTATCATAGCACCATCCGCCCGGTTCTTCAAGGGGGACCGCCCCTACAAGCAGGTGTGTTCCAAAAAGATCTTGACCCCGATGCCTGCCAGGATGCCTCCCCCCAGGAGCTGTGCCCTGGGGCCCAGGGCGGGGCCCCAGAGCCTCCCCAGCAGCAGGCCCAGGAGGGAACAGCAGAAGGTCACCAGGGCGATGAACCCCGCCGCAAAGAGGATGGGGGCCTCCAGGGCGGCCAGGCTGACCCCTGCCGCCAGGGCGTCGATGCTGGTGGCCACCCCCTGGAGGAGCAGCTCCCGCCAACGGAAGGCGGGGGAGGCGGGGACCTCCCCGCCGGTGAGGGCCTCCCAGATCATCCTGCCCCCCAGGTAGCCCAGGAGGAGCAGGGCGATGATGTGGTCCGCCCGGGCCATGTACCGGAGGAACCGGCTCCCCGCCAGGTATCCCAGCAGGGGCATCAGGCCCTGGAATCCCCCGAACACCCCGGCGGTGGCCAGGGCCTCCCCGGGGGAGAGCCGCCCCCGGCTGATGCCATTGGAGGCCGCCACGGCGCAGGCGTCCATGGAAAGGCCCACAGCCAGAAGAAACAGCTCCCCCATCCCCACAGAAAGCCCCCCTTTTTCTTTTCCCTGGTCCTCATGTATATGGGGAAATCTGGAAGAAAATGACAAAAACCCGATAGGGGAGAGGGCTTCCCGGTAATTTAACAATTTATTCACGCTTTTTCGGGGGCCGTGATGTAAAATTAGTTACAATAACAAGATGGCGCAAAAGCGGCCAAAGGGGAGTGGGAAGCCTGTTCGGATACGTAAGGCCGGTGGAGGCCCAGCTCCGGGTCTGTGAGCTGTCCGCCTACAAGGCGGTCTACTGCGGCCTTTGCCGCCAGCTGGGGCGGTCCTTCGGGCTGCTGGCCCGGTTCACCCTCAGCTACGACACCACCTTCCTGGCCCTGGCGGGACTTTCCCTGGCGGAGGACCCGCCGGAGATCGCCCCCCGGCGGTGCCCCTTCAACCCCCTCAAAAGGATGCCGGTCTGCGGGGACGCCCCGGCCCTGGCCTTTTCCGCCGATGCGGCGGCCCTGCTGCTGTGGTGGAAGCTCCGGGACGATCTGGCCGACGAGGGCCCGGGAAAACGGCTGCTGGCCCGGCTGGGGCTGCTCCTCACAAGGGGGGCCTACCGGAAGGCCGCCGCCCGCCGCCCGGAGCTGGACGAAGCCCTCCGGCGGATGATCGGGGACCAGCAGGCCCTGGAGGCCCGGGGCTGCGCCAACCTGGACGAGGCCGCCGAACCCACCGCCGCCGCCCTCTCGGCCATCTTCGCCGCCCTTTCGGAGGAAAAGGACCAGCGGCGGGTGCTGGAGCGGCTGGGGTATCTTCTGGGGCGGTTCGTCTACCTGGCCGACGCCCTGGACGACCTGGAGCGGGACCGGGAGAAGGGCCGGTACAACCCCTTTCTTTTGACCCACCCCGGGGCGGAGCCGGAGGAGCTGAAAAAGCGGTGCCTCGGTTCCCTTTACCTCACCATCGGGGAGACGGAGCGCACCGGCCGCCTGCTGGAGACCCGGCGCTTCGCCCCCATTCTGGAAAACATCCTCACCCTGGGGCTCATGTCCCAGGCCGACCGTCTGGCAGGAAAAGGAGCTGAAAAGGATGGCTGACCCTTACCAGGTGCTTGGTATTTCCCCAAACGCCACCGACGACGAAGTGAAAAATGCCTACCGACAGCTTGCCCGGAAGTACCATCCGGACAACTATGTGGATAACCCCCTGGCCGACCTGGCCACCGAGAAGATGAAGGAGATCAACGAAGCCTACGACGAGATCCAGCGCAGGCGCCGGGGCGGGGGACAATCCCAGGGCTACGGCCAAGGCTACGGCGGGCAGCAGAGCTACGGCCAGAGCCAGTACGCCCCGCCCTCCCAGCTGGACGACATCCGGCAGATGATCCAGAACGGCCGCCTTTTGGAGGCGGAAGAGCTGCTGGAGGGCATCCCCCAGCAGCGCCGGGACGGGGAGTGGAACTACCTCATGGGGAGCATCTACTACTCCAAGGGCTGGCTGGACAGCGCCCTGAACTACTACACCGCCGCCTGCCGCCTCAGCCCCGGCAACCTGGAGTACCGGGCGGCCTACCAGCGGCTGATGCAGCAGCGGCAGTACGGGGCCTACCCCGCCGCCGCCACCTCCTGCGACTGCTGTGAGACCTGCGCCACCATCTACTGCTGCTCCAGCTGCTGTAGTTGCCTGGGCAATGGTTGTTAAAGGAAGGGGGTCGTTGCCGTTATGAAACACAAAAGCTCCCAGGTGGCCGTGGGGGGGATGGCCTCGGGGCTCTGCCTCCTCATCATGTTCCTCACCGGGCTGATCCCCTTTTCGGAGTACGCCTGTCCCACCTTCGCCGGCCTGGTCCTCATCGCCGTGGCGGAGGAGATGGGCCGCAAGACCGCCTTTCTCGTCTACGGGGCGGTGTCCCTCCTCAGCATCCTGCTGACCCCCATCAAGGAGGCCGCCATCCTCTTCCTGTTCTTCTTCGGCTACTACCCGGTCGTTCGGGGGCTGCTGATGGAGAAGCCGTGCTGCTGGCCTGGAGGCGGGGGCGGCG
>CANOCD010000250.1 GCA_947564495.1 uncultured Angelakisella sp.
CCCAAAGGGTCACGGCCTATCGACAACCGAAGCGTCGGCAATCAGGAGCACAGGCCAGCGGGACAGGGAAAAGATTGTGCAGGGCGGCATCAATCAGGAAAAAAAGAATAATCCCCCCGCCCCCAGGCCAACCTAACCCCAGGAGGTGACCCAGCATGGCATCGATCTGGACCCAAGAAACAACCCTCCCCCGGTTCCCCGCCCTGGAGGGCGACCTGCATACCCAGACCCTCATCATCGGCGGGGGGATCGCCGGGCTGCTCTGCGCCTGGTTTTTGCACCGGGAGGGCGCCGACTACGCCCTCATCGAGGCGGACCGTGTCTGCGGCGGGGTGACGGGGAACACCACCGCCAAGATTACCAGCCAGCACGGGCTCCTGTACCATAGGCTCCTCCGGGAACGGGGCCTGGCCGGGGCCAGCCTCTACCTTCGGGCCAACCAGGAGGCCCTGAAACGATACCGGGACCTCTGCCGGGAGCTGGGCTGCGACTTCCAGGAGCGGGACGCCTATGTCTACTCCACCCGGGACCGGAAGAAGCTCCAGCAGGAGACCGCCGCCCTGCGGAGGCTGGGCTTCCCCGCCGAACTGGTGGACCGCACCCCCCTCCCCTTCCCGGTGGCGGGGGCGGTAAAATTCCCCCGCCAGGGGCAGTTCCATCCCCTGGAGTTCCTGGGGGCCCTGGCCAAGGGGCTCCATATCTACGAGGATACCAAGGCGGTGGAGCTGGCCCCGGGGCGGGTCCGGACCGGGCAGGGGATCATCACGGCGGAGAAGATCATCGTGGCCACCCACTTCCCCATCCTCAACAAGCACGGGGGATTCTTCCTCAAGCTGTACCAGAGCCGCTCCTATGTCCTAGCCCTGGAAAACGTCCCGGAGCTGGACGGGATGTTCGTGGACGAGGACGAGAGGGGGCTCTCCTTCCGGAACGCCGGGGGGCTGCTCCTTCTGGGCGGGGGCGGCCACCGCACCGGCAAGAAGGGGGGCGGCTGGCGGGAGCTGGAGACCTTCGCCCAGACCCATTGGCCCCAGGCCCGGGAGGTGGCCCGGTGGGCCGCCCAGGACTGCATGACCTTGGACGGGGTGCCCTACATCGGGGCCTATTCCCGGGGGACCCGGGGGCTCTACGCCGTCACCGGGTTCAACAAGTGGGGGATGACCTCCTCCATGGTGGGGGCCATGGTCCTCACCGACCTGGTCCTGGGACGGGGGAGCCCCTACGCCGCCCTCTTTGACCCCTCCCGGAGCGTCCTCCACCCCCAGCTGGCGGTGAACGCCCTGGAATCCACCCTGGGGCTGCTTACCCCCACCGTGCCCAGGTGCCCCCACCTGGGCTGCGCCCTGCGGTACAACGCCGCCGAGCACTCCTGGGACTGCCCCTGCCACGGGTCCCGGTTCGGGGAGGACGGGCGGCTATTAGATGGCCCGGCCACGGCGGACAAGGGGAAATTCCTGGGGCGGTGACAAAATTTTCATCCCTGTTTCATACCCCCTCCACATTCCCGTGGTACCATAGCCGGGAAAGGGGGGCGGCAGGATGGCTGCGCTGCTCATCGTGGAGGACGACCTCCGGACCAACGAGGCGGTCCGGGCTTACCTGGGATCCGGGGGGCACCGGACGGTCCCGGCCTACGACGGCGGGGAGGCCCTGGCCCTTTTCCGCCGGGAAAAATTCGACCTGGTGGTGCTGGACATCCTCCTCCCCGGGATGGGGGGACTTTCGGTGCTGGAGGAGCTCCGGCGGACCAGCGCGGTCCCGGTCCTCATCCTCACCGCCCTGGGGGACGAGGCCACCCAGGTGGGGAGCTTCGACCTCCAGGCCGATGACTACCTGACCAAGCCCTTCTCTATGGCGGTGCTGGGGCGGCGGGTCACCGCCCTCCTCCGGCGGAGCGGCGGGGGGTTCCTCCCCAAGACCATGACCTTCGGGGAGGTGACGGTGGATTTTTCCGGCTACACCGCCAGGGGCCCCCGGGGGGAGATCGACCTGACCCCCAAGGAGGTGGACCTCCTCCGGCTGCTGGTGGAGCACAAGGGGCTGGTGCTGACCCGGGGACAGATCCTCGACGAGCTGTGGGGGATGGACTGCCCCATCCTGGAGCGGACGGTGGACAGCTACATCAAAAACCTGCGGAAGAAGCTGGGGCTGGCGGGCATCGTCACCGTCAAGGGCATCGGCTACAAGTACGAGGAACGGCCATGAGGAGGATGAAGCTGTTCCCCAGGCTGTTCCTTTACACCCTGGCCCTGCTGACCCTGGTGGTGCTGGCGGCCCACGGGCTCCTTCACCTTCTGGCCCCCCGGATGCAGCTCTCCCTCACCCTGCCGGAGGACCTGGTGGTCAGCGTCCATCCCTCCCGGCTGGTGGCCCAGGCGGTGGCCCGGGCCCTGCCCTGGTCCCTGGGGTGCTCCCTGATCCTGTCGGCCCTGGGCTCCTTCCTCCTCTCCCGGGCCATCGCCGGGCCGGTGGAACAAATTTCCGCCGCCGCCCGGCGGATGGGGGAGCTGGACCCCGAGGCCGCCTGTCCCGCCGGGGCGGGCGGGGAGATCGGGGAGCTGGCCCGGGATGTCAATCGTCTTTACGCCGGGCTCCTCTCCACCATCCGCCAGCTGGAGGGGGAGAAGGAGGCCCTGGGGCGGCTGGAGCGGGCCAAGGTGGACTTCCTCCGGGCGGCCTCCCACGAATTAAAGACCCCGGTCACCGCCCTTCGGGCCACCCTGGAGAACATGGCCCTGGGGGTGGAGGGCTACCGGGACTGGGAGGCCCGCCTGCCGGACTGCCTGGACCAGGTGGACCGCCTTTCGGGGATGATCCACGACCTCCTGGAGGCCTCCCGGCTGGAGCTTGCCGCCGGACCCGCCGCCCCCATCGACCTCGTCCCCCTGGTGGAGGAGCTCTGCCAGCCCTGCCGCCTCATCGCCCGGGCCCGGGGGCTTGACTTTTCCCTCCGCCTGCCGGAGGGGTATCCAGCCTTGGCGGCCCCCGGGCCCTTCCGACGGGCGGTGTCCAGCATCCTTTCCAACGCCGTGACCTACGCCCAGGCCGGGGGCCTCGTCTCGGTGTACCTGGAGGACGGGGCCCTGGTCGTGGAAAACCAGTGCGACCCCATCCCCGCCGGGGAGGTCCGACGGCTCTTTCAGCCCTTCTGCCGCCCCGACCTCTCCCGAAGCCGGGAGAGCGGGGGAAACGGGCTGGGGCTCTACTTCGCTGACAGCCTTCTGACCGCTATGGGGCTTCGCTACGCCTTTGGCCCTATGGAGGAGCCTCCGGGGATGCGGTTCACCATCTGGCTGGAATAAAAACGGGCTTCTGCTCTTTGTGGCCTTGACCAGTATAGCGGACAATATTTCCTCCCGGGATGCCATAAACTAGAAGCAGCTGTGACCAATACTGGTCAAAGATCATGCAGGTGATGGATATGG
>CANOCD010000251.1 GCA_947564495.1 uncultured Angelakisella sp.
AGGCTTCGCCTCTGGACTCCACCGCCCTTTGAAAAAGGGCGGCCCTAAACTTTGCCTGGCCCGATTTTTACCTTGTGCTTGCCCCTTGACATTCCGCCCCCCATCCGCTACAATAATACCTGTCCCAAATAAGACAGAAAGGAGCCGCCCACCCATGCCCCTCACCCCCGCCCAGCTGGACCGCCTCCGCCAGTGCTTCCTATTCCAAGCCCTCCCCCCGGAAGCCCTCCCCGCCCTGACCCAAGACCTTACCGCCGAATCCTGCCCCCCCGGCGAGGTCATCTACAGCCCCGCCCGCTTCCGCAAAGCCATGGGCGTGGTGCTGGAAGGCCGCCTCTCGGTCCTGAAAGGCCAGGGCCTCCTCCTGAAGGTCCTAGGCCCCGGCCAGTGCTTCGGCGCCGCCGCCCTTTTCTGCCCAGCCGAGGACTACGTGACCACCATCCAGGCCAAGACCGCCGCCACCCTGGTCTTTCTCCCGGACCACTGGCTGGTCGCTCTCTTTGAGGCCCACCCCCAGGCCGCCGTGGCCTACATCACATTCCTCTCCCAGCGTGTCCGGTTCCTGAACCGGAAGATCGACCGCTTTACCGCCCCCTCGGTGCGGGAGACGGTCCTGGGCCACCTCCTGGCGGTCAGCCGGGACGGGGTGGCGGTGGTGGAGGGGGGCTACAGCGGGATGGCCAGGGCCCTCAATATTGGCCGGGCCTCCCTCTACCGGGCTCTGGACAGCCTGGAGGAGGAGGGCCGCATCCGCCGTGAGGGCCGCCGTGTCCTCATCCTGGAAGAGCCTATATCCGAATCCGAAGAAGGAGATTGATACTATGAAACGTTTTGCCTCCCTTGTCCTGATTTTCGCCCTGGTCCTTTCCCTGGGAGCCTGCGGCGGGGCTCCGGCGCCCGCCCCGGAAAGCCCCTCGTCCTCCCTGCCGGAGTCCCCTGCGCCTCCGGCGGAGGAGCCCTCCCAGCCCGAAACGGCGTCCCCCGGACCCGCCCTGGAAAAGACGGGCAAGACCCTGCGGGTGGCCGCCCTCAAGGGCCCCACCGCCATGGGGATGGTAAAGCTGATGGACGACGCCGCCAAGGGGGAGACCGTCAACGACTACCAGTTCACCCTGGCCGGTTCCCCCGACGAGATCACGGGGCGGATCATCCAGGGGGAGTTTGACGTGGCCGCTGTGCCCACCAATCTGGCCGCCACCCTGTACAACAAGACCCAGGGCAAGATCCAGCTGGCGGCGCTGAACACCCTGGGGGTCCTCTATGTCATCGAGGCGGGGGATTCGGTCCAATCGGTGGCCGACCTGGCGGGGCGGACCGTCTACTCCACCGGCAAGGGCTCCACCCCGGAGTTCGCCCTGAACTACGTCCTGGAGCAGAACGGCCTGGGGGGCCAGGTGGCGGTGGAGTACAAGAGCGAGCACGCCGAACTGGCCGCCCTTCTGGCCCAGGGGCAGGCGGAACTGGCCCTGCTGCCCCAGCCCTTTGTCACCACCGCCCTGGCCCAGAACGACAAGCTGCGGGTGGCCCTGGACCTCACCCAGGAGTGGGACAAGGCGGCCCAGGGGGCCAGCCAGCTGACCATGGGGTGCGTCATCATCCAGCGGGCCTTCCTTGAGGAGAACGCCGAGGCGGCGGCGGCCTTCCTGGCGGAGTACCAGGCGTCGGTGGACTACGTCACCGACCCGGCCAACCTGGACGCGGCGGCCTCCCTCATCGTCCAGGAGGGGATACTGCCCAAGGAGGGGGTGGCCAAGGCGGCTTTGCCCAACTGCGCCATCACCTTTATTTCCGGGGAGGAGATGAAGCGGACGGCTTCCGGGTTTTTGAAGGTGCTGTATGACGCCGACCCCAAGGCGGTGGGGGGGACCCTGCCGGATGACGGGCTGTACTTTGTGGGGTAGAGCCGTACAAGGTATCGATCAAGCCAGACAAAAGTAAGGGCCAGCCCTGGAAAAGGCTGGCCCTTACTTTTGCTTGTCTCGATGGATGCCTTGGGCTTGGTTTACTTGTAGAACGCCTCCATGGCCTTATAGGTCATGTACAGATCCGCTTTGGAGATCACCTCAAAGGGGGCGTGCATGGAAAGCACCGCCACCCCGATGTCCACCGTGTCCACATTGAAGTGGGAAATATACTTGGCCACCGTGCCGCCGCCGCCCTGGTCCACCTTGCCCAGCTCGCCGGTCTGCCAGGTGACCCCGTTCTCCTCCAAGATCCCCTCAACAAAGGCCACGAACTCCGCCGGGGCGTCGTTGGTGGAGGACTTGCCGCCGGAACCGGTGTACTTGGTCAGCGCCGGCCCGTACCCCAGATAGGCGCAGTTGTTCTTCTCGCTCACGTCGGCGAAGGCCGGGTCGTAGGCCACGTTGACGTCGGCGGAAAGGCAGGCGGAGGCCCGCAGGACGTGGCGAAGCTCCTTCCCCTCGGCCTGGGCCAGGTCCTCGATGAAGTCCATGAGGAAGTGGGAGTGGAGCCCGGTGACCCCGTCGCTCCCCACCTCCTCCTTGTCGGCAAAGACGGTGACGGTGGTGTGGGCGGGGGCTTTGGCCCCGATCTCCGCCATGAGCTGGGCGTAGGCGCAGACCCGGTCGTCGTGGCCGTAGGCCCCGATCATCCCCCGGTCCAGGCCCAGGTCACGGGCCCGGAAGGCCGGCACGGCGCAGAGTTCGGCGGACTGGAAGTCCCGCTCGGTGATGCCGTACTTGCCGTTTAGGATGCTCATGATGTTCAGCTTCACCCGGTCGCTGACCTTCTCGTCGGGGTAGAGTTCGCACCCCAGGAGGATGTTCAGCTGCTCCCCTTTGATGCCCTGGGTCATGGGCTGCTTCATCTGGTCCTTGCCCAGGTGGGGCAGCAGGTCGGTGACGCAGAACACCGGGTCGTCGGGGTCCTCCCCGATGGTGACGGTGACCGAGGTCCCGTCCTTCTTCACCACCACCCCGTGGATGGAAAGGGGGATGGCGGTCCACTGGTACTTCTTGATGCCGCCGTAGTAGTGGGTCTTGAAGAAGCAGAGCTCCTGCTCCTCCACCAGGGGATTGGGTTTCAGGTCCAGACGGGGGCTGTCGATGTGGGCCGCCTCGATGCGGACCCCCGCCCCGACCCCCAGGGCGCCCATGGTGCTGGCGATGAGGGACTTGCCCCGGTTGTTCAGGTACACCTTGGTCCCGGCGGGGTACTTCTTCCCGGCCTCAAAGGGAATGTACCCCGCTTTCTCCAGCAGCTTTACCATGACGGTGACGGCCTCCCGCTCGGTCTTGGCGTTGTCCAGGAACTCCTTGTAGGGGACGCTGAACGCCTCGGCGGCGGACTTCTCCTCGGGGGTCATGGTCTCGGACAGGTTCTTGGGGGTGAAGA
>CANOCD010000252.1 GCA_947564495.1 uncultured Angelakisella sp.
ATCAACTTATCAACAGATAACGGAGGAACACGACCTTGAACAACTGGCAGAATTGGTTCTTCGGCGGCTTTATGGCCCTCACCCTGGGGGTGATCCTTTACGCCCTCTGGAAGGCCAACATCCGCAACAAGCACAGCGAACGCACCAAAAAGGAGATCGCCCGGGTGCTGCGCTCCATGGCGCCCCTGCGGGAGTGGAAGGTGCTGGACGAGGTCTCGGTCACCGACCGGAAGGGACAGACCTATACCGTGGACCACCTGGTGGCGGGGCCCTTCGGGGTGCTGGCCCTCACCGACATCCACCGCCGGGGCGGCTACTACGGGGAGCTGCGGGACGGCGAGTGGGTCATCTCCACCGGGGGGGAGGACAAGGTGGAGACCCTGCGGGCGAAGGTCCCCAGCCCGGTGAAGAACAACGAGGGCTTCGTGGCCGCCTTCCGGGAGCTCCTCACCGCCGGGCAGGTGTACAATATCCCGGTGGAGGCCCTCTGCCCTGTCACCCAGTCCCAGGTGGAGGTCTTTGTCACCGGGGCCCAGGACCGGATCGTCCCCGCCGGCAAACTCCGGGAGGTCCTTTCCCGGCAGAAGTACCAGAAGGACAACGGGGTGGAACCGGAAAAGATCCTGGCCCTCCTGGCCGGGAAATGACCCGGACGGCCCGCCTGGTCTCCCGGCTGGTGGAGGAAGCCGCCCGGCCCCTGGGGGTGGAGCGGTTCGGCTTCTGCCCCCTCCCCGCCCTCTCGGGATTTCTGGAGTGCCGGGGAAAGCGGCTCCTCCCGGAGGCGGGGGGCTCCGCCATTGTCCTTCTGCTGCCCTACCACGCCGGGGAGTTCCCGGGGCGGAACCTGGCCCGGTACGCCCTCTGCGACGACTACCACGTCATCGCCGGGGATATACTACAACAGATCATCGCCCCCCTGGCGGGGGCCTTTCCCGGGGAGACCTTCCACCCCTTTGCCGACAATTCCCCCATCCCGGAGGTGGAGGCGGGGGTCCTGGCGGGGCTGGGCTTCGCCGGGAGGAACGGCCAGCTGATCACCCCCTGGTACGGGAGCCTGGCCTTTGTCTGCGAGATCGTCACCACCCTGGACCTGCCCCAGACCGGCCCCGGGAGCTTCCCCGGCTGCGGGGACTGCCGCCGGTGCCTGGATGCCTGCCCCACCGGGGCCCTCTCGGAGGACAGGCTGGACAAGGCCAGGTGCCGCTCCCACATCACCCAGAAAAAGGGGGAGCTGACCCCCTGGGAGCGGGAACAGGTCCGGGCCGGGGGGATGGCCTGGGGGTGCGACCGGTGTACCGACGCCTGCCCCTACAACCGGGGGCGGCCCCTCACCACCATCCCGGCCATGAGGACGGGCCTGGAGCCGGTCCTCACCCTGGAGAACCTTTCCGCCCTGGCCCCCCGGAAAAGCTATGGCTGGCGGGGGGAAGGGGTGCTTCGGCGGAATCTATCCATCATCAATGGAGGCTGATCTATCTTGGAAATTTTACGGCGGGAACAGTACCGGGAGTACGAGGACTTTGTTTCCACCCACCCCAGGGGGGAGTTCATGCAGTCGATCCACTGGCAGGAGGTCAAGACCAACTGGCAGTGGGAGGCGGTGGTCTCCCGGGACGAAGGCGGGAAGATCGTGGGGGCCTGCGGGGTGCTCATCCAGAAGATGCCCCTTTTCGGCACCACCTTTCTCTACTCCCCCAGGGGACCGGTCTGCGACCTCACCGATAAAAGGACCTTGGCGGACCTGAAGGCCGGGGTGGACGCCCTGGCCAAGACCTACAACGCCCACCTCTTTAAGACCGACCCCGACGTCCCCGCCGGGGATACCGACTTCCTCCGGACCATGGAGGAGCTGGGCTTCCGGCGGTTCTACGGTCCCGACGGCTTCGAGACCATCCAGGCCCGGTTCAACTACCGGCTCTATCTAAAGGGCCGCACCGAGGAGGAGCTGCTGGCGGGCTTCACCCAAAAGACCCGGTACAACATCCGGGTGGCCCAGAAGCACGGGGTGGAGATGAAGGTGGTGGGCCCCGAATACCTGGACGAGTTTATGCGGATCTACCGCACCACCGGGGCCCGGGACGGCTTCAACACCCGGCCCAAGGAGTATTTCGTCCGGATGCTCTCGGCCTTGGGGGTCCATTGCCGCCTTTACATGGGGTTCTACCAGGGGGAGGCGGTGTGCGGGGCCATCGCCACCAACTACGCCGGAAAGACCTGCTACGTCTACGGCGCCTCGGACAACGCCCACCGCAACGTCATGCCCAACTACCTGATGCAGTGGGAGATGATCCGCTGGGCGGTGGAGACGAACTGCACCGTCTACGACTTCCAGGGCATCTCCGGGGATCTGGAGAACGAGCAGGGGCATATGTACGGCCTCTACCGCTTCAAGCGGGGATTCGGGGGCCAGGTGGACGAGCTGGCCGGGGAGTTCAACTACATCTACAAGCCGGTGGTGAGCCGCCTGGTGGACCTGGCCATCTGGGGCAACGACAAGTACCGGACCATCCGCCGGAGGCTGAAAAAGTAATAGGGAGGAAACACAGATGAAGAAGTTCGACGAGAATTACCTTCTCCTGGAGGAGATGGAGAAGGACAGCTACTTCCCCGACTTCCTGGTGGAGGAGGTCCGGGGGACGCTCCGGCCGGTCATCCGCCTGCTGGAGGGCGGGGAGCGGAGCCTGGAGGTCATCCAGGAGAAGCTGGACGAGGCGGTCCGGGCCATCAACGACCTGGAGGAAGCCTTTGAGGAAAACGACAGCGAGATCGAAACGTCGGCCCGGGAGAGCATCGCCGCCACCGTCCGGTATATCCTGGACTGGTTCGGGGTGGAGATCGACACCGAGACGGCCATCCGGGAGCGGGACTGGTAGTTTTTAGCCGAGGCAAGGCGAAGGGAGGCGGACAGCGTGGAGAACAGACCCCTTTGGACAGCGTTGGAGCGGATTCGCAGGGAGGACCTGGCCCGGTTCTATATGCCCGGCCATAAAGGCCGGATGCCGGAGCCCTTCACCCAGGCCGCCCCCTACGACGTCACCGAGATCGCCGGGGCGGACAGCCTCTACCAGTGCACCGGGGCCATCCGGGCGCTGGAGGAGGAGCTGGCCGAAGCCTACCGGGTGGGGGACACCCTCCTTTCGGCGGGGGGGAGCACCCTCTGCATCCAGACCATGCTCTACCTGGCCCGGACCCGGGGCCGGGCGGTGATCTGCGGGCGGATCATCCACCGCAGCGCCGTGGCGGCTATGGGGCTGCTGGATATGGACCCCTGCTGGCTGCCGGGGCGGATCGCCTCCCGGCGGGAGGGCATCCCGGGGCTGGCCCTGCCCCCCACCCCGGAGGACGTGGAGGC
>CANOCD010000253.1 GCA_947564495.1 uncultured Angelakisella sp.
GACGAGCACACCGCCGCCCTGGACCCCAAGACCGCCGCCAAGGTGCTGGAGCTGACGGCGGAGATCGTGGGCCTGGACCGGCTTACCACCCTGATGGTGACCCACAATATGCGGGACGCCATCCGCATGGGCAACCGCCTGATCATGATGCACGAGGGGCGGATCATCGCCGACATCAAGGGGGAGAAGAAGATGGGGCTCCAGGTCTCCGACCTTATGGAGCTCTTCGAGAAGGCCAGCGGCGGGGAGTTCGCCAACGACCGGATGCTCCTCACCTGAACCCAACACGAAGCCCCCGGGCCAAGGCGGCCCGGGGGCTTTTGCTTTGCAGGAAAGTGGGATCATTCGGGGAAGATCTTCCCCAGGCCCTTGATGCTCAGAAGGAGCACCGCCATCACGATGAAGATGCCGGCCATCCCCTTGGCCATGATGGGGAGGGTCTCCAGAAAAGCGGTCAGGTCGATCATAACAAAGCCTCCTTATTTGGCGATGAGGGCCAGGATCATCCCCCCGGCGATGACCGAGGCGATCTGGCCCGAGACATTGGCCCCCACGGCGTGCATCAGCAGGAAGTTCTGGGGGTCCTCCTTCAGGCCCATCTTGTGGATGACCCGGGCGGACATGGGGAAGGCCGAGATGCCGGTGGCCCCCACCATGGGGTTGATCTTCTTCCCCTCGGGGAGGAAAAGGTTGAGAAACTTGGCGAAGAACACCCCGCCCACGGTGTCGAAGATGAAGGCCACCAGCCCCAGGCACATGATCAGGAGCGTCGCCCCGTTGACAAAGAGGCTGGCCTGCATCTTGGTGGAGATGGTGATGCCCAACAGCAGGGTGACCAGGTTGGCCAGGGCGTTCTGGGCGGTCTCGCTCAAATTGTTGAGCACCCCGCACTCCCGGATGAGGTTGCCGAACATCAGGAAGCCCACCAGCGAGACCGAACGGGGGGCAACGATGCCGGCCACCACGGTGATGAGGATGGGGAACAGGATCTTGGTGGTCTTGGAGACCGAAGCGGGGGAGTATTTCATCCGGATGAGCCGTTCCTTTTTGGTGGTGATGGCCCGGATGACCGGGGGCTGGATGATGGGCACCAGGGCCATATAGGAGTAGGCGGCCACGAAGATTGCCCCGGCGTAGGGGGTGCCGAAGAAGTTGGCGATGAAGATGGCGGTGGGCCCGTCCGCCGCCCCGATGATGCCGATGGAGGCGGCGTCCCGGAGGGTGAAGGGCATCCCGGAGAACCGCTCAAAGAGGGGGGTGAAGAGCCGGGCCATGGAGATGGTAAAGAAGATGCCGAACTGTGCCGCCGCCCCAAAGAGCATCATCTTGGGGTTGGAGAGGAGGGGCCCGAAGTCGATCATGGCCCCGATGCCGATGAAGAGGAGGAGGGGCAGCAGCTCGTTGGCGATGGTGCCCTGGAAGAGGACGTCGATGACCCCGTGTTCCACCACCCCGTCGTAGACCTGGTCCACCGCCCCGGAGAAGGGGAGGTTCACCAGGATGGCCCCGAAGCCCATGGGGAGAAGGAGGGCGGGCTCCATATCCTTTTTGATGGCCAGGTAGATGAGCAGGCCGCCGATGGCCCACATGAGGACCTGCTGCCAGGTGACGAGCAGCAGGTTTTCGTAGAGGATCTCCATAAAACAAACGCTCCTTTTGTAGTAGTGTCGGGGGCAGAGGGCAAAGAAAAAAGACTTTCACCGTTCCCCCCTTTCGAGGTCAGGCAAAAGTCTTGCTGTTTCAGGCAGCTGCGGACGGCCGTGGCACGGTCGTCGTACTGACGCAGGCGGCCGCAGGGGAAAACCCCTGCCAGCTACTCCCTTTTGGATAGGTAGATTATAACATAGGGGCGGGGCGTTGTCAACCGGGTCTTTCGGGCCCGGGGGGAGGCCCCGCCGCCCCGTCAGTGGTTGGGGTGCCCCTTGACGTAGAGGATGGCCTTGACCAGCGCCCCGGCGATCTCCCTGGTGTCGGCGGAGGCCAGCAGGGCGGGGAGCTCCTCGGGGGTGGCCACCACGTACTGGGCGGGGATGGTGTTGAGGGCCAGGGCGGCCACGTCCCGGCGGCACTTGTCGCAGCGGCAGCAGTTGAACTTCTCGAACACGGCGTCCAGGCGGTCGGCCACCAGCTGTTCTACCAGGTTCACCAGGACCTGCTCCCGGGCAGGGCGAAGCTGCACCGGGGCGGGGGCCGCCTGGTTCAGCTTCTCCCGCAGGATGGAAAGGCTGTCCGGGGACTCCGGCTCCTTGGGGGAGGCCGGGGCGGGCTCGGCCTCCCGGGCGGGGGCGGGGTCCGCCTCGGGGGGCTGATCCCCCGGCGAGGTGGGCATGATGAGATTAAAGATGTATTCCTTGTCAAACTCCTTATGGGCCGCCATCTGTTACAGCACCTCCCGGCGGATGAGTTCGTCCAGCAGATTCTTGTAATCCTGCACCGCCTTGTTCCGGGTGAAGGTGTTCAGGTCCACCCGGTTGATCTGGGCGGTGGTCAGGACGCTGCTGTTGCGGACGGTGGTTTCCAGCAGGGGGATACCCAGCTGCTTGGCGATGTCCTCGCTGGCCTCCCGGACCACCCGGCTGGCCCGCTCCCGGGCCACAAAGCGGGTGATGAGGATGCCCGCCGCCCGGACCTTGGGGTTGCTCTTGCGGCGGACCTCCTCCAGGGTGCCGCTGAGCTGCACCAGGCCCTGGAGGGAGAAGATGTCCGGCAGGACGGGCATGAGCACCGAGTCGGAGGCGGTGAAGGCGTTGACCGTCAGGATGCCCAGGGCGGGGGGGGAGTCGATGAGGACGTTGTCGTACTGGTTCAGGACGGGGCGCAGGCAATCCCGGAGGAGGAACTCACGGCCCTTGCCGGTGAACTCCATCTCGATGCCGCTTAGGAGCATATTGGCGGGGATGACGTCGCAGAAGGGGGTGTGCTGGATGGTCTGGACGGCCAGCAACTCCCCTTTTAGGGCGTGGTAGATGGAGTTTTGCATCTCCACCCGGTTATCGGCCCGCAGGCCGAAGGAGAGGTCGCCCTGGGGGTCGAAATCGACGCAGAGGACCCGGCGGCCCAGGCGGCGCAGGCCCATAGCCAGGGCGTTGGTGGTAGTTGTTTTTCCCACGCCGCCTTTTTGGTTAGAAACGCAAAGGATCTTTGGCATGGAGAGCAGTCCCCCTTGCAGAAGTTGTCGGTGATATATATTATAGCTGGTTTGGCGGGGAGAGACAAGGGGGTAGAAAAAAAAGGCGGGGCGGGACTCCAGGCAGGAGGTCAGACGACCGCAAGGTAATGTAGGGTGTAAAGTTTAGGGCCGCCCTTTTCAAAGGGCGGTAGGTCCAGGGCAACGCCCTGGT
>CANOCD010000254.1 GCA_947564495.1 uncultured Angelakisella sp.
CCGTGTCTCGAACTTCTCCTTCTGGTAGAGACCGGTGACCTCCACCCGGGACCCGTCGGCCTGGAGGGCGGTATGGTCCCCGTCAACGGTAACATCCTCCACCGGGATGTCATACCAAACAAGGGTGTCCGCCCGGGCGTCAAAGTTCTTGCTCTTGTTGTAGTAGGTCCCCAGAAAACCCGGGACCTCCCGGCGGAGAGACGCCAGCTCCTCCAGGGTGACGAAGGGGAGACCCTTGGCCTGGCAGTAGGCCCGGTATCCCGTCCAGGCCCCGTCGGTGGTCCAGTGGTGATCGGTGCGGTAGCAGACCTGGCGCTCCCCGGCGGCCTCCCGAAGGGGGGCAAAGAGGTCCAGCTTGGCCAGGTTCTCCCCCTCCAGCCGGGCGTAGAGATCGGCCACCGCCCGGGCCTGGTCCACGTTGGGGAGCCCCGCCGGGACCTTCTCCGGCAGGACGGCGTAGGAGTTGGGGGCGATGGCCACCGTGACCTGCCCCGGGTAGGCGGCGGCAAAGCGGTTCAGAAAACCGGCGTTGCGCTCCAGCTGGGCGGCGTTCACCACCGGCAGGGGGGCGCTGCCGTCCCCGTCCCCGCCGAAGCCCGTCCCGTTGGAGCGGCTCTCCCCCAGGGCGGGGTCGTACATCTTGTTGAGGATATACCCGTCCGCCCCGTAGACCACCCCGTTGTTCTCGGTCTTGCCCAGGGCGGATTCAAAGACCGACTTGAGGGTGATCCACCCGTCCCGGCCCACGAACTGGTCGTTGATGTACTTCTCGTAGTCCTTGGTGTACTGGTTGGTCACCAGGGCCGACAGGGAGAAGGCGGGCTTCTGCCGGAGGCTCCGGTTTTCCAGCTCGCTGTAGGGGTTGGAGGTGAAGCAGAGGTCCAGGAGGAACAGCCCCCCCATGACAAGGACAAAGACAGCCAGGAGCGTGTACTCCCGGAAAATTTTCTTCATGGCGTTATGCTCCTTTCGTCAGAATCGGAAGTAGAGGAAGGGGTTGTAGGTGGCGTCCACCAGGTAGGCGACGCTGGCCACCAGGACCACCGTGAGGGCCAGGTTTTTCGCCCACTGGAGGCGTCCCCCCAGCCGCTCTTCCAGCCGTGCCAAAAGGGGGGTGGAGAGGAAGGCCGCCAGAAGGAAGGTGACCCCGTAGTTTCGCAGGTAGTAGATCCATTCCCTGCCCCCCCGGAAGGAGAACATGGCGGTCAAAAAGCGCCCCAGGGCGGCGAAGTCGGTGATGGCGAAGATGGCCCAGCTGACCACCACCAGGAAAAGGAGGTAGAGGTGGCCCAGCACCCGGGTCCGCTCCAGGACGGGGCGGAGGAAGGCTTTTTCCAGCACCAGAAAGACGAAGAAGTAAAGGCCCCACAGGACGAAGTTCCAGCTGGCCCCGTGCCAAAGGCCGGTGGCGGCCCAGACCACAAAGAGGTTCAGGATTTGCCGGGGGAAGGAGCAGCGGTTCCCCCCCAGGGGGATGTAGAGGTACTCCCGGAACCAGGAGCCCAGGGTCATATGCCACCGCCGCCAGAACTCGGTGACGCTTTTGGCGATGTAGGGGTCGTTGAAGTTCTGGGGGAACCGGAAGCCCAGCATCCGCCCCAGGCCGATGGCCATCTGGGAGTAGCCGGAAAAGTCGAAGTAGATCTGGAAGGTGTAAGCCAAGATCCCCAGCCAGGCCAGGGGGGTGGAGATGGCGGAGAAGTTCATGGCCGAGACCTCGGTCCACAAAGCGCCGATGTTGTTGGCGATGAGGACCTTCCGCCCCAGTCCCCGGATGAAGATGTCCGCCCCCTCCTGGACGTCCCCGGGGGTGATGGTCCGGCTTTTCAGCTCCCGGTCAACATCGGTGTACCGGACGATGGGCCCGGCGATGAGCTGGGGGAACAGCACCACGAAGGCGCCGAAGTCGATGATGTTTCGCTCCGCCGGGACCTTGCCCCGGTAGACGTCGATGGTGTAGGACATGGTCTGGAAGGTGTAGAAGCTGATCCCCAAAGGCAGGGTGAGGGAGAGGGCCGGCAGGGAGAGGCCGAAGAGGGCCGAGAGGTTCCCCAGGATAAAGTTTGTGTACTTGAAGAAGCCCAGCATCCCCAGGTTAAAGACCACCGACAGGCAGAGAAAGGCCCAGCAGGCCCCCCGGCTCCCCCGGTGCCGCTCGATGCCGTTGCTGGCGATGTAGTCCACCAGGATGGAGGCGATCATGATGGGGAAATACCGGACCTCCCCCCAGGAGTAGAAGATCAGGCTTTCCACCAAAAGGACCAGATTCCGCCACCGCTTGGGGGCCAGAAAGTAGACCGCCATGGCGGCGGGGAAGAAGCGGAACAGAAACAGGATACTGCTGAAAACCATAGACGTCCTCCCTAACAAAAAACGCTATCCTTTAGTATATCAGCTTATGGGAAAAATTGCATCCCTTCTGAAAAATTTTTGGGGGCGGGTGTTTTTTTCGGTTCCCCGGGGCGGATTGACATAGAAGCCTTTTCTTTGTATAATAATAGTACATGGCAGGCAACGTTGTGTGTCTGTCGAAGCGTCGAAGCGGGAGGGTGTGCCGGCGGGCATTGTCCCGTGGAGCTTGCGAGAGGGGTTGTGCAGCGAAACCTCAAGCCGGCTAGGCCGAAGGGCCAAAAGAAAATGCTCACGGAAGGTCCTGCCCTGAGGCAGGGCTTTTTTACTTGACCCTCTGATTGCATACCCGGTCATGATCTGATAAAATAAAGAGGTAGAAACCACCGGAGAGCCGTTGGGAGAGGAGTGATCTTGTGGCCTTGCCGGCAAAGCAGCTCAACTATACCTTTGCGGACCTTCTCGGCTGGGATGACCCCCAGCGGGCAGAGCTCATAGGCGGGGAGATCTTTATGATGGCGCCGCCCTCCCGTGTCCACCAACGGATCAGCGTGGAGCTGACAAGACAGCTTGCCAATTTCCTGGAGGGAAAGGGGTGCGAGGTGTACGCCGCCCCCTTTGCGGTGCGCCTCTTTGCGGGCGAGGAGAGCACCCCGGAAAATACCGACACCGTCCTGGAGCCGGACATTTCCGTCATCTGCGACAAAAGCAAGCTGGACCGCTATGGCTGCAAGGGGGCCCCGGACTTCATCATCGAGATCCTTTCCCCCTCCACCCGGCGGCACGACCGCCTTGTCAAGCTGGGCCTGTACCAGCAGGCCGGGGTGCGGGAATACTGGATCGTGGACCCGGAAAGCCGGTCCGTCCTGGTGTTCCTTTCGGACGGCAGCGGGATGCTCCGCATCCAGGAGGACTACAGCCAAAATGACATTGCAAGGGTGAGCGTTTTGGAAGGGTGTTTTTTGGAGCTGAGTAAAGTTTTCGGGCCGA
>CANOCD010000255.1 GCA_947564495.1 uncultured Angelakisella sp.
CAGCAACACCATCAAGCTGACCATCTTCAGCCGCCGCAAGGAGATCAGCATCATGAAGTACGTTGGGGCCACCGACACCTTCATCCGCCTCCCCTTTTTGGTGGAGGGGGTCCTCATCGGCCTCCTTTCCGCCATGCTGGCCTTTGTCCTGCTTTGGGTGGGGTACTACTACCTCCTGGACTGGCTGGGAGGAGGCGGTCCCAGCTGGCTCCAGCTGGCCTATGAGCAGCTGGTCCGGTTCGAGGACGTGGCCGCCCGGATGCTGGGGGGCTTCTGCGCCGCAGGGGCGGCCTTCGGCATGGCCGGCGCCCTGTTCTTCGTGGGCCGGTATCTGAAAGTATAGGAGGGAAGGGAAGCCATGAAGCACAAGATGAAGGGATTCCTTGCCCTCCTCCTCTGCGCCGGGATGCTGCTCTGTGCCGCCCCGGTGGCCCTGGGGGACGAGGTGGACGACCTCAACGACAAGCTGGAGCAGCTCCAGAAGGAGGCCGACGCCCTCCAGGCCAAGGTGAACGCCGCCAAGACCGAAAAGGCCAAGCAGGAGGCCATCAAGGAAAAGACCACCCAGGAGATCACCATCATGAAGAGCCAGATCGCCGCCCTGGAGGAGAAGATCGTGGCCCTGGAAAACAAGATCGCCGGCCTGGAGCAGGACATCGTGGAAAAGGAGGAGGAGATCGACGGGCTGGAGGACAGCATCGACGAGAACTACGACCTCTTCAAGCGCCGGATGCGGGCCATGTATATGTCGGAGCATACCTCCAGCCTTTCCCTGCTGCTGGGGGCGGAGAGCTTCGGGGATTTCCTCACCGCCAGCGAATACTTAAAGCGGGTGGCCCAGCACGACCAGGACATCCTGGACGACCTGGAGCGCACCCTGCGGAACGTGGAGGAAGCCAAGGCCGCCGTGGAGGAGGCCAAGGCCGCCGTGGAGGCCGACCGGGCCGAGCTGGGGGCCACCAAGGCCCAGGCCGAGGAGACCCGCCGCCAGCTGGACGCCAAACTTTCCGCCACAGTGGCGGAGATCCAGAGCATCGCCCAGATGGAGAAGGAGTTTCTGGCTGACATCGCCGCCAAACAGCAGGAGATGAAGGAGACCCAGGCCGAGATCGACAGCATCTACGAGAGCATGGAAGGGGAGGAGCTGGAGGAGTTCGTGGGCGGGGCCTTTATGCACCCGGTCCCGGGCTACACCTACATCAGTTCCTACTACGGCTGGCGCTTTAACGGCAGCGACTTCCACACCGGGGTGGACTTCACCGGGGCCAACGTCAACGGGAAAAGCGTGGTGGCGGCCAACGCCGGCAACGTCATCTTCACCAAGACCACCTACTCCCCCGGGGTGGGCTACGGCAAGTACATCATCGTGGACCACGGCGGCGGCTACTCCACCCTTTACGCCCACCTGAGCAGCGTCAACGTCAGCGTGGGGGACTATGTGCGGAAGGGCCAGAACATCGGCAACGTGGGCAGCACCGGCTGGTCCACCGGGCCACACCTCCACTTCGAGGTCCGTGTCAACGGCAAGCACACCAACCCGCTGAACTATCTGAAATAGAAACCCATGACTCTCGGCAGCTGCCGGGAGTCATAGTCATATCTATATCCAAACAGAAAGGAAGGACCCCCATGACCGATCTCCAGAAAACCATCGCCAAGGACCTCCTCTCCATCAAAGCCGTTTTCTTCCGCCCGGAGGAGCCCTTTGTCTGGGCCAGCGGCATCAAGAGTCCCGTCTACTGCGACAACCGCCTCACCCTCTCCGCCCCCAAGGTCCGGGAGGACGTGGAGAACGGCCTGGCCCGGCTGATCCGGGACCACTACCCCGAGGCGGAGGCCCTCATGGGGACCTCCACCGCCGGCATCGCCCACGCCGCCATCACCGCCCACCTCATGGGCCTGCCCATGGGCTACGTCCGGGCCGGGGCCAAGGACCACGGCCGCAAGAACCAGATCGAGGGCCGCCTGGAGCCGGGCCAGAAGGTGGTGGTGGTGGAGGACCTCATCTCCACCGGGGGCAGCGTCATCGAGGTGGTGGAGATCCTCCGGGAGGCCGGGGCCCAGGTCCTGGGCATCGTCAGCATCTTCACCTACGGGATGCAGAAGGGCCTCCAGCGCCTGGCCGCCGCCAAGGTGGAGAACTACAGCCTCACCAACTTCGACGTCATCGCCCAAATCGCCGCCGAGGAAAGCTACATTCGCCCCGAGGACGTGGCCCGGCTCATCGCCTTCCGGGACGATCCCTCGGACGAGAGCTGGATCGGCAAGTGAGGGGAGGGGAGAAGATGCGCCATCTGCTGGACATCCTGGAGCTGACCACCCGGGAGATCGACCGCCTCATCGCCACCGCCGACGACATCATCCAAAACCCGGAAAAGTACCAGAACGCCTGCGCCGGGAAGATCCTGGCCACCCTCTTTTTCGAGCCCTCCACCCGGACCCGCCTCAGCTTTGAGTCGGCCATGCTGGGCCTGGGGGGGAAGGTGCTGGGCTTTTCCGACTCCTCTTCCAGCTCGGCCAAGAAGGGGGAGAGCGTGGCCGACACCGTGGCCATCGTCAGCGGCTACGCCGACATCATCGCCATGCGCCACCCCAAGGAGGGGGCCCCCCTGGTGGCCTCCCGCCACTCCCGGGTGCCCATCATCAACGGCGGGGACGGGGGGCACTACCATCCCACCCAAACCCTCACCGACCTGCTCACCATCCGCCACGAGAAGGGCCGCTTCGACGGCCTCACCGTGGGTCTCTGCGGGGACCTGAAATTCGGCCGGACCGTCCACTCCCTCATCGGGGCCATGGCCCGGTATCCCGGGGTGCGCTTCGTGTTTATCTCCCCCGAAGAGCTGGAGCTCCCCCCGGTGGTCCGGGAGGAGTATATCGAGAAGCAGGGCATCCCCGCCAAGGTCTGCCGCTCCCTGGAGGAGGCCATGGGGGAGCTGGACATCCTCTACATGACCCGGATACAGCGGGAGCGGTTCGCCAGCGAGGAGGAGTACCAGCGGCTCAAGGACAGCTACATCCTTGCCCCGGACAAGCTCCGGGCCGCCAAAAAGGATATGATCGTCATGCACCCCCTCCCCCGGGTCAACGAGATCGACATCCGGGTGGACGACGACCCCCGGGCCTGCTACTTCCGCCAGGCGTACTACGGGCGGTATATCCGGATGGCCCTGATCCTCATGCTGCTGGAGGAGGGGAAGGACGGCAAGATGGCCCCGGACAAGGCTCATCTCCCCCTGCCGGAGAACTGTCTGCCGGGGGGCGTCTGCCGGAATCCGCACTGCATCACGACCACCGAGCAGGGGCTGGAGCAGTGCTTTACCCGGGAGGGGGACGGGG
>CANOCD010000256.1 GCA_947564495.1 uncultured Angelakisella sp.
GGGGTATCGATTCCGGCCGGAGTTCATCATCGACCAGGGGTACTACAACAACCAGTACCGGGTCCCCTCCAAGGAGTACAAGGACTTTATGGCCTTCCAGCGCCGGGAAGTGGCCGCCCTGGCCAAGGAGATGGTGGACATCACCCACGAGATGGGCAAGGAGGCCATGATGTTCCTGGGGGACCACTGGATCGGCACCGAGCCTTTCCTGCCGGAGTTCCAGACCATCGGCCTGGACGCTGTGGTGGGCAGCGTGGGCAACGGCTCCACCCTGCGGCTCATCGCCGACATCCCCGGGGTGAAGTACACCGAGGGGCGGTTTTTGCCCTACTTCTTCCCCGACACCTTCCACCCCGGTGGCGACCCGGTGAAGGAGGCCCGGGAGAACTGGATCACCGCCCGCCGGGCCATCCTGCGAAAGCCTGTGGACCGCATCGGCTACGGCGGCTACCTGAAGCTGGCCTGTGACTTCCCGGAGTTCATCGACTACGTGGCTTCGGTCTGCGAGGAATACCGGGAGCTCTACCGGAACATCGGCGGGGCCAAGCCCTACCACGCCGGGACGGTGGCGGTGCTCAACTGCTGGGGCAGGGCCCGGTCCTGGGGCTGCCACATGGTCCACCACGCCCTGTACCAAAAGCAGAACTACTCCTACGCCGGGGTCATCGAGGCCCTGTCCGGCGCCCCCTTCGACGTGAGGTTCCTCAGCTTTGACGACCTGAGGGAGAACCCCTGTATCCTGGACGGCGTCGACGTGGTGCTGAACATCGGGGACGGGGACACCGCCCACACCGGCGGCGAGGTCTGGGAAGACCCCGTCATCTCCTCCGCCGTCAAAGGGTTCGTCTGGAAGGGCGGCGGCTTCATCGGCGTGGGGGAACCCTCCGGGCACCAGTACCAGGGGCGGTATCTCCAGCTGGCCCAGGTGCTGGGGGTGGAAAAGGAGACCGGCTTCACCCTGGGGTACGACAAGTACAACTGGGAGCAGCACCCGGACCACTTCATCCTGGCGGGCCAGGAGGGAGAGATCGACTTCGGGGAAGGGAAGAAGGGCATCTACGCCCTGGAAGGGGCCCGGGTGCTGGTCCAGCGGGACAAGGAGGTCCAGCTGGCGGTGAACGCCTTTGGCGCCGGGCGGGGGGTCTATCTCTCCGGCCTGCCCTACTCCTTCCAAAACAGCCGGCTGCTCCACCGGGCCATCCTCTGGGCCGCCCGCCGGGAGAACCTCCTGGAGCGGTGGTTCTCCGGCAACTGCAAGGTGGACGTCCACGCCTACCCGGAGGCCGGGCGGTACTGCGTGGTGAACAACACCGACCAGCCCCAGAGCACCACGGTCTGGCGGGGAGACGGCTCGGGGTTCCCCCTGGAGCTTAAGGGGAATGAGATACGGTGGTATCAGGGGTGACTCCCTGCACGGCCTTCGGCCTCAGAGCCTATTCAAGATCTCCAAGTGCGCCGAAAGGGCTGGGATTTTTCCGTCCTGCAAGGCACAAAAACGCAGTCCAGCCTTTATGGCTTACAAGTTTTTGTAACGCCGCAGGACGGGAAAAGACCCGCCCTGGCGGCGTGCGGGGAGATTTTGAATGGGCTCTTATGGCCGGGGGCCGTGTCCTTTTGCCGTCCTTTTGCCGTGTCCCCCGAAAGGCTGGACACGCCTCCCCTTGCCGAATATAATAAAGGGAAAGGAGGCGACAGCCATGCGGATCATCATCGCCCCGGCAAAGAGGATGGCCGTGGACACCGACAGCCTGGAGGTCCTGGGCCCGCCCCTCTTTCTGGAGGAGGCCCGGCGGCTCATGGCGGCCCTCCGGGGGATGACCCCGGGGGAGCTCCAGGCCCTGTGGCGCTGCAACGACGCCATCGCCAAAGAGAATGTGGACCGTCTGGCCCGGATGGACCTGGACCGTGGCCTCACCCCCGCCATCCTCGCCTACGACGGCATCCAGTACCAGTACATGGCCCCCGGGGTGATGGAGACGGAACAGCTGGCTTACCTCCAGGAGCGGCTGCGGATACTCTCCGGATTTTACGGCCTGCTGCGCCCCTTTGACGGGGTGGTCCCCTACCGCCTGGAGATGCAGGCCCGGCTGCGGGTGGACGGCTGCCGGGACCTGTACCGGTTCTGGGGGGACCGCCTGGCCCGCCAGCTGGCCGCCGAGACCGGCCTGGTGGTGGACCTGGCCTCCAAGGAGTACAGCCGGGCGGTGGCACCCTATCTGCCGGGGTCGGTGCGATTTGTCACCTGTGTCTTTGGGGAGCGAAAGGGCGGCAAGGTGGTGGAAAAGGGGACCCGGTGCAAGATGGCCCGGGGGCAGATGGTCCGCTGGATGGCGGAGAACAACATCACCCGCCCCGACGATCTCCCGGCCTTTGACCAGCTGGGCTACCGGTTCTGCCGGGAGGAGTCGGGGGAGGACCGGCTGGTGTTTTTGCGGGAGGCGGGGCGTGATACTTAGACCCGGGCCCCTGTCAGGGTGGAAATCGTCCCGGGAATGTGGTATCCTTATTTATGGCAGAAAGGAGTTGGACATCATGGGAGAAGCCTTTGGCGAGGGGAGCAAAAAGCTGTATTCCCGGCCTCCCCGGTCCGGCAATTTGCCGGAGGACGGCTTTGGGCGGACCGAGTTCACCCACGCCATCCTCAGACACCGGACCCGGGAGGCCCTGGACCTGCTGGAGCGTTACGACGAGGTCGACCACCAGGACAACGGGGGGATCTCCGACCTGTACTTTGCCGCCCAGAGCTGCGAGCCGGAGATCGTGAAGGAGCTTCTGCGGCGGGGGGCCGACCCTGACCTCGAAAGCTGCACGGGGGCCACCCCCCTTTTCGCCGCCCTGGACGCCGCCCAGGCCCACTCCCACAACGAGACCTTTGACGCCTACCAGCGGGCCTTTGAGATGGTCCGGCTGCTCCTGGAGGCCGGGGCGGACCCGGACAAGAGGAGCAAAAGCGGGAGCACGCCCCGGAAACTGGCCAAGTATCTGACCCCCGGGCCTATTGCGGAGTATCTGGAGGGCTGCCCGGGGGGAACCGGCGGGCTGTCTATTCATGAGAAACAGGGGGAGGGGCCTTGTCCCGGAGAGGAAAAACGGGTGCCATAGGATCATTTGTCACACCTTTTTTCTCTTGTACCCAACAGTCTCCTATGTTATAATGTGGATGATCTGGACAAGCTACATTGGAGGATGGTGAGAATAATGCCGATCAAGACCTTTCAGGCGGCGAATTTTCTTGTGTTCAAAGGCCGTGACATAGACAGGCAAAGAGAAACCGCCGGCACCGGTGACGTGATCCGGGATTATTTTCATATAGACTTCTGCGACGGGATCAATGTGAT
>CANOCD010000257.1 GCA_947564495.1 uncultured Angelakisella sp.
GATGGTCCCGGGGATGGCCAGGAAGGTGGAAGCGAAGATGACAGGGAGAACGCCGCTCATGTTCACCTTGATGGGCATGAAGGAGCTCTGGCCGCCGTACATCTTGCGGCCCACCACTTTCTTGGCG
Source organism: uncultured Angelakisella sp. (assembly GCA_947564495.1). Taxonomy (GTDB): domain Bacteria; phylum Bacillota; class Clostridia; order Oscillospirales; family Ruminococcaceae; genus Angelakisella. Next base: position 128 of record CANOCD010000257.1, read on the forward strand.
TACTGGACCGGGATGCGCCGCTCGGCGTTGTTCATCAGCACGATGAAGGCCACCTCGGCCAGAAAGACCAGGCCGATGACCGGCACCCACAGCCACATGATCCCGCCCTGCTCGAACATCACCTTGATCATATCCCCCACAGCGGCGGGGATACGGGAGACGATGCCGGCAAAGAGGATGAGGGAGATGCCGTTGCCGATGCCCTTTTCGTCGATGCGCTCGCCCAGCCAGACCACCAGCATGGCGCCCGCAGTAAAGGCCCCCACGATGGTCACCGCCGCCAGCACCCCGGCAAAGCCGTCGGTGTAGGCCACGGCCCGGCTGTTGCGGAACATGGTGTAAAAGGCCACCGCCTGCAAGACTGCCAGGGCCACGGTGGTGTACCTGGTGATCTTCTTCAGCCGCTCCTGCCCCTCGGGACCCTCTTTGGCCATCCGCTCCAGGGCCGGGATGGCCACGGTCAGCAGCTGGATGACGATGGAGGAGGTGATGTAGGGGGAGATGGAGAGGGCGAAGAGGGTGGCCTGGGAGAAGGCGCCGCCGGTGAGCATATCCAGGTAACCCAGGAGGTTGCCGGTGCTGTTCACCATCGCCTTGAGGAAGGTGGGGTCGATGAAGGGCACGGGGATGGCCGAGCCGATGCGGACCACCAGGAGGATGAGCATGGTGTAAATGAGCTTCTTCCGCAGATCCTCGATCTTCCAGGCGTTCTTCAGGGTCTCAAACATTTATACCACCTCGGCCTTTCCGCCGGCAGCCTCGATCTTGCTCTTAGCGCCTTCGGAGAAAGCAGCTACCCGCACGGTGAGCTTCTTGGTGAGTTCGCCTCTGCCAAGGATCTTGATGCCGTCACGGGTGTTTTTGACCAGGCCGGCCGCTACGATGGCTGCTTCGTCCACCACAGAGCCGTCCTCAAAGCGGCCCAGCTGGTCCACGTTGATGGCTTCGTACCGGGTGGCGAAGATGTTCACAAACCCTCTCTTGGGGACTCGGCGCTGAAGGGGCATCTGGCCGCCTTCAAAGCCCGGGCGGACACCGCCGCCGGAGCGGGCGTTCTGGCCCTTGTGGCCCTTGCCCGCGGTCTTGCCCGCGCCGGAGCCGTTGCCACGGCCTACACGGAAGGCCTTCTTCACGGAACCGGGAGCGGGGGAAAGTTCGCTCAGTTTCATGGTTGTCTGCACCTCCTTACAATCAAGCGTTTTCTACCTCGACGAGGTGGGAAATGGTAGCGATCTTGCCCCGGGTGGCCGCGTTGTCCGGCTGGACGGTGCTTTGGCCGATCTTCCGCAGGCCCAGGGAGTAAGCGGTCGCAATGTGGTTTTTCTTTCTGCCGTTCAGGCTCTTGGCCAGTTTGATCTTAAGCTCTGCCATTGCCGCTGCCTCCTTATCCTAAAATCTCTTTGGCGGTCTTGCCACGGACGGCGGCCACCTGCTCGGCGTCCCGCAGGGAGGCCAGACCCCGGATGGTGGCGGTGACCACGTTGCAGGGGTTGTTGGAGCGCAGGCACTTGGTGCGGATGTCCCGGATGCCGGCCACTTCCAGCACGGCTCGGACGGGGCCGCCGGCGATAACGCCGGTGCCTTCGGGGGCGGGCATCAGGAGCACCTCCCCGGCGCCGAACTTGCCGATGACCTCGTGGGGGATGGTGGTCCCCTTCAGCGAGACCTTGATGAGGTGCTTCTTGGCGTCCTCGATGCCCTTGCGGATGGCGTCGGGAACTTCGGAGGCCTTACCAAGGCCAAAGCCCACCAGGCCGTTGCCGTCGCCGACCACGACCAGGGCCGCGAATTTGAAGATGCGGCCGCCCTTTACCGTCTTGCTGACACGGTTGATGGCGACAACATTCTCTTTCAGATCCAGTTTGGATGCGTCGATCCTTGCCAAAAGGTTTCCCTCCTTCGTTAGAATTTCAGTCCGCCCTCCCGGGCGCCCTCGGCCAGTTCCTTGACCCGGCCGTGGTAGATGAAGCCGCCACGGTCAAAGACCACTTCCTCGATCTCCTTGGCCTTGGCCCGCTCGGCGATCATGAGGCCCACCTTACGGGCGCCCTCCTTGTTGCCGCCGCTGCCCTCAAAGCCCTTGTCCAGGCTGGAGGCAGCCGCCAGGGTGACCCCGGCGACGTCGTCGATAAGCTGGGCGTAGATGTGGTTGGCGGAGCGGAAAACGGCCAGACGGGGCCGGTCATGGGTCCCGGAGATCTTGGCCCGGATGCGGGCCCGGACCTTCTTGCGGGATTCCTTGCTGCTGGGTTTCTTAACCATACAAAACTCCTCCTTCCCTTACTTTTTGCCCTTGCCGGCTTTGCCTTCCTTGCGGATGATGGTCTCGCCGACGTACTTGATGCCCTTGCCCTTGTAAGGCTCGGGGGGACGCTTCTCACGGACCTCGGCAGCGAACTGGCCGACCTTCTCCTTATCGGGCCCGATGATGGTGATGCGGTTGGGCTGGGGGACTTCGATCTTGATGCCGGGGATCTCCGGCATGATGACCTGATGGGAAAAGCCCAGATTCATGACCAGGTTGCTACCCTGCTTTGCGGCACGGTACCCGACGCCGTTAATTTCAAGCTCTTTGGTGAAATTCTTATGCACGCCTTCAACCATGTTGTGAATCAGGGTTCTTGTAAGGCCGTGGAGGCTTCTGCACTCCTTGTCATCGTTGGGCCGCTTTACGGTGATGACCGAGCCCTCCATCTGGATCTCCATGCGGCTGTCAAAGGTGCGGGTCAGGGTCCCGTTGGGGCCCTTGGCGGTGACGGTGTGGCCGTCGATCTTCACCTCGACGCCGGCGGGGATGTCAATGTGTTTGTTTCCGATTCTGCTCATCTTACGCTCCCCTCCCTTACCAGATGAACGCCAGCACTTCGCCGCCGACGTTTTCCTTGCGGGCCCGCTTATCGGTGATGACGCCCTTGGAGGTGGAGAGGATGGCCACGCCGAGCCCCTTCAGCACTCTGGGCATATCCTCGCAGCTGGTGTAGATGCGCAGGCCGGGCTTGCTGACCCGGCGCAGGCCCTGGATCACCGGAGTTTTGCCGGGGCCATACTTCAGTGTCATGTGGATGACCCCCTGTTTGCCGTCCTCCTGGACGGTGAAGCTTTTGATGTACCCCTCGTCAAGAAGAATCTGAGCGATAGCAGTCTTCATCTTAGACGCGGGGATATCGACCGTATCATGTTTGGCCGAGTTCGCGTTGCGGATGCGGGTCA
>CANOCD010000258.1 GCA_947564495.1 uncultured Angelakisella sp.
AGATCGACCCCAAGGACCTGAAGATCGACACCTACCGCTCCAGCGGGGCGGGGGGACAGCACATCAATAAGACCGAGTCGGCCATCCGGATCACCCATTTGCCTACGGGATTGGTGGTGGAGTGCCAGGACGAGCGGAGCCAGTACAAGAACAAAGACAAGGCCATGCGGGTGCTGCGGAGCCGCCTTTTGGAGCGGAGCCAGGAGGCCCGGGAGCGGGAGATCGCCTTTGCCCGGCGGAGCCAGGTGGGGACGGGGGACCGGAGCGAACGGATACGGACCTACAACTTCCCCCAGGGGCGGGTGAGCGACCACCGTGTCGGGCTAACGCTGTACAAGATCGACGCCATTATGGACGGGGACCTTTCGGAGATCACCGAGGCCCTGATCACCGCCGACCAGGCGGAAAAACTGAAGGCCCAAAGCGAGGGCTGATGAAACCGAGGTCGTGAGAATAGTATGGAAACAGAAGAACCGCAAACGAAAGAGACCCTCCTGCTGCGGGGGTATGACCTGGCGGCGGACGCCGCCGCCATCAACCAGGCGGGGCGCATCCTCCGGGGGGGCGGCATCGTGGCCATCCCCACCGAGACGGTGTACGGCCTGGCCGGGAACGCTCTGGACCCCGCCGCCACCAAAAAGATCTACGCCGCCAAGGGGCGGCCCTCGGATAACCCCCTCATCGTCCACATCGACCGGCTGGAGGAGTGGGCCCCCCTGGTGGCGGAACTGCCCGAGGAAGCCCTCCGGCTGGCCCGAAGGTTCTGGCCGGGACCCCTGACCATCATCCTGCCCAAGTCGGCGGCGGTGCCCGGCGCCACCTCCGGGGGGCTGGACACGGTGGCGGTGCGGATGCCCTGGGACCCTGTGGCCCGGGGGGTCATCCGGGCGGCGGGGGTGCCCCTGGCGGCCCCCTCGGCCAACCGGTCCGGGAGCCCCAGCCCCACTACCTGGCGGCACTGCGTGGACGACCTGTGGGGCCGGGTGGACGCCATCCTCCAGTCCCACGACTGCCGGGTGGGGGTGGAATCCACCGTCCTCTCCCTCTGCCGGGAGGAGAACGGGGAACTCCGGCCAAGGCTCCTCCGCCCCGGGGCGGTGACCCTGGAGCAGCTCCGGGAGACCCTGGGGGAGGTCGTTGTGGACCGTGGGGTGCTGGAACACCTGGAGGACGGGGAAAAGGCCCGGTCCCCCGGGATGAAGTACCGCCACTACGCCCCCGCCGCCGAGGTGGTGCTGGTGGCCGGGGACCGGGAGGGGTTCCGGGACTACATCCGGGACCACGAGCGCCCCGGGGAGTACGCCATCTGCTTTGAGGAGGACCTGCCCATGGCGGACCTCCCCGCCTTCGCCTACGGCAAGCGGGAGGACCACGCCGCCCAGGCCCGGGAAATTTTCCGCCTGCTGCGGGAGCTGGACCGGCTGGGGGCCAAAAAGATCTACATCCACGCCCCGGAACAGGACGGGGTGGGGCTGGCGGTGTACAACCGGCTGGTTCGGGCCGCCGCCTTCCACATCGAAACGGTATCATAATGGAACAGGAAAGGGGCAAAGTATTGGAATGAGGGTCATTGGCATCACCGGGCCCACCGGGGCGGGAAAGTCGGTGGTCTGCAAACGCCTGGGGGACTGGAAGGGCATCACCGTCATCGACTGCGACCGGGTGGCTCGGGACGTGGTGCGCCGGGGGGAGCGGTGCCTGCTGGACCTGGCGGTGGAGTTCTCCTCCGCCATCATCGACAAGGACGGGGAGCTGAACCGCCGCCGCCTGGCGGGGATCGTCTTTCGGGACCGGAAGAAGCTCCGGAAGATGGAGGGGATCATGTACCCCTACATCCTGGACCGCATCAAAGAGGAGGCCGCCGCCCGCCAGGCCGCCGGGGACCGGGCGGTGTTCCTGGACGCCCCCACCCTCTACCAAAGCGGGGCGGACGCCCTCTGCGAAAAGGTGGCGGTGGTGCTGGCCCCGGCGGCGGACCGTCTGGCCCGGATCATGGAGCGGGACGCCCTCCCCGAGGAGGAAGCCCGGGCCCGGATGGCCAACCAGCCCGGGGACGAGTTCTTCGAGAAGCGGGCGGACTACGTCATCCGCAACACCGGGGAGACCTCGGCCCTGCGGCTCCAAATTTTGGAACTGATGAACAAGCTGGGGTTGTGACAGAGGGATGAAAAAAGGATGTTTCACCGCCGCCCTCGCCCTGCTGCTGGCCCTCCTGACCCTTCTGGCCGCCGCCCCGGCGGTGAACGACCGGGCGGCGAAGAAGGTGGCGAAGGACCTGGAGGCCCTGCCCCTCCCCGCCGATACAGTGCAGCTGGAAACGGTGTACCGGGCGGGAAAGCTGGCAGGCAGCGGCAACGGGATGCAATACTTCGGCGGGATGCTGCTGGAAAGCGGCCTCCCCCTGGAGGAACTGCGGGACTACTACGCCGGGCTCCCGGACCGGGCGTACACCGTGGAGCCCCAGCGGGGCCAGGAGATCGCCCTGGTGGAGCACGGGACCCTGGCCTTTGAGACCAAGGTCGCCGGGGACCGGTTTTTCCTGGTCTATGACTGGGGGACCAACGACACCATCTTCCACGAGTTGGATCTGAGAGGACACTGAAACTTTTCGTATATTCTATAACTGTATCAACGAAAAGTATTCACCGATACAAGAAAGAGGGATCGCTTGAAAAGAGTTTGGGACCGATTGTTTTTCCCCGGGATACTCCTGGGGTGCCTGGCCCTCTGCTTTTTGGGCCTGCGGCAATACTACCGGGCGGCCTATCCCCGAGGCTACCAGCCCATCGTGGAGCAGGAGGCCGCCGCCAGCGGGCTGGACCCCGCCCTGGTCTACGCCGTCATCCGCAGCGAGAGCGGCTTCGCCCCGGCGGCTCGGTCCCCGGTGGACGCCCGGGGACTGATGCAGCTGACCCCGGACACCTTCCAGTGGGTCCGCTACCGCCTGGGGGAGGAGGGAGGCGCTGCCTCGGAGCTCCTCTATGACCCGGTGGAGAACGTCCGGTACGGCTGCGCCAACCTGGAACTGCTCCTCCGGGAGTTCGGCGGGGAGGCCGAGGCCCTGGCCGCCTACCACGCCGGACGGGGGAGCGTCTCCCGGTGGCTGGCGGACAGCCGGTACTCCGGGGACGGGGAACGGCTGGATGTCATCCCCTACGGGGACACCAGCCGGTATGTCAAAAAAGTCCTGGAGACCCGGGAGGTCTACCACAGATTATACCCGGAGTTGTAACAGGGGCCCTTGTGACGTCCTGTATTCCGGTACCCTAGAAAAGCCGATCCGGACCACGGGACAGGCTTTTCTTATCACATAAGGAGGAAAAGAAGATG
>CANOCD010000259.1 GCA_947564495.1 uncultured Angelakisella sp.
GATGAGCGCCATCAAACTGGGGGCGGTGAACTACCTGAAGAAACCTTTCTTCCCCCAGGAGCTGCTGAAACGGGTCGCAAAGGAGTTTGAAAAGCAATGAAAACAGACCAGCAGACCGGCAAGCATCTGCTCCTGGCCCTGGCGGCTACCCTGTTCAGCGCCATCCTGATCCTCACCATCCTGGTCGCCCCCTGGGAGACCTGGATGCTCCTTCTGATCACGACAGGGTGCGTGGGGGTCTGGATCCTCCACCTGGGGGGCAGCTGCTCCCCCGAGATGTACGAGGCCTGCTGCGCCGGGTTCATCATGGCGGAGTTCGTCTTTTTCGGGGCCCATCCCGCCAGCCTCTACGACATCCCGGCGGTGGCCTGCGTGGTGGTCTTTCTCTTTTCCCTCCTGGATAAAAAGCGGCTGTTGTACGTGACGGCCGCTTTGTATGTCCTGGCTTTGGCCTACCACCTTCTGGTGCTGCACACCATCTCCCCGGCCATGCGCCCCCAGGAGGCCATCCGCCTGCTGCCCGGGGCGGCGGTGGTGGTGGGGGCCGTCGCCATCGCCCGGTACCGTGTCGACCGCCGGCTCATAAATCAGCAGCGGTACGAGCGGGCCCTGGAGCAGCTGGAGACGGCGGAGCGGGACAACGTGGTCTTTCTCTCCAACGTCTCCCACGAGTTCCGCACCCCCATCAACATGGTGCTGGGCATCAGCGAGATCATCCTGGAAAAGGAGCTGGCCCCCGAGGTCCGGGAGGACGTCCAGTCCATCCAGCTGGCGGGCAAGCGCCTTTCCACCCAGATCAGCAATATCTTGGATTACACCGAGATCGCCGAGGGCTCCATGACCCCGGCCCGGGAGGAGTACCGCATCACCTCGGTGCTGGTGGACGTGGTGACCACCACCGCCATCCAAAGCGGCAAGAACCAGCTGGAGCTGGTCTTTGACATCGACCCCAAGGTGCCGGCAGTGCTCATCGGCGACGCCGAAAAGATCACCCACGTCCTCAAGGCCCTGCTGGAAAACTCCATCAAGTTCACCGAGGAGGGGGGCATCAGCGTCAGCATCGGCTTTCGCCGGGAAAGCTACGGCGTCAACCTCCTCATCGACATCCTGGATACCGGCATCGGCATGACCGGCACCCAGCTGGCCCAGATGTACGACGACTTCTACCAGGCGGACACCGGCAGCAGCCGGTTCGCCGGGGGCCTGGGCCTGGGCATCCCCATCGTCCGGGGCCTGCTCCACGCCATGGGTGGCTTCGTCCACTTTGAGAGCGTGGGCCAGCAGGGGCTGGAGGCCCACATCTCCATCCCCCAGGAGGTCTCGGACGACACCCCCAGCCTGGCCCTGGACCACCCGGAGGAGCTCTGCGTAGCCTGCTACTTCCGCCCCGAGCGGTACAGCACCGACGAGGTCCGGCTGTTCTACGACAAGCTGATCCTCCACCTGGTGGATGGCCTGGGCATCGAGGGCTACCAGGCCCACAACTTCGAGGGGCTCTTAAAGCTCCAGCGGACCCACGCCCTGACCCACGTGGTCATCGCCCAGGCGGAGTACGAGGAGAACATCTCCTACTACGAGGAGCTGACCAACAAGCTCCGGGTGGTCATCATCGCCGAAAAGGACTTCGTCCTGGACCGGGACAGCCGCCTCATGGTGATCCGCAAGCCCTTCTCCGCCATCTCGGTGGTGAACCTCTTTAACGGCGAGGCGGAGGAGAACAGCTTCAAGGAGGCCCAGGCCCTGGGGGACCGGCCCTTCACCTGTAACGGGGTCCGGGTGCTGGTGGTGGACGACGAGGAGATGAACCTGGTGGTGGCCAAGGGGGTCCTTGGCAGCTACGGCATCCAGGTGGACACCTGCCTCAGCGGCAAGGAGGCCCTGCGCCTCTGCCGGGAGACCGTCTACGACATCGTCTTTTTGGACCACATGATGCCCGGCTTTGACGGGGTGGAGACCCTGCGCCACCTTCGGGAGCTCCCGGGCGGGCTCTACCAGGACCTGCCGGTCATCGCCCTCACCGCCAACACCATCAGCGGCGCCCGGGAGATGTTCCGCAACGAGGGCTTCACCGAGTTCGTCCCCAAGCCCATCGAGCGCCAGGTGCTGGAGCGGGTCCTCCACAAGATCCTGCCCCCCCGGTGCATCCAGTACATCGGTGCCGGCGAGAAGGAGGCCCCCGAGGAGCCCGCCGGGGAGGCCGGGGAGACGCCCCGGGAGGAGGCCCCCGCCCCGGAGGCCGCCGTCCCCGCCCGGCCCGAGCCCCCTTCCGGGGGGACGGCCCTGCCCTACGCCCAGCTGGTGGGGGCGGGGATCAACGTGGACAAGGGGCTGGACTACTGCTGCGGGGAGCAGGACTTCTACCTGGAGATGCTGCGGATCTTCCACGACCAGGGGGAGGAGAAGCTGGCCGAGATCGAGGCCCTGTACGAGGCCGCCAACTGGAAGGACTACACCACCAAGGTCCACGCCTTAAAGAGCACCTCCCTGACCATCGGCGCCGAGCAGCTTTCGGAGCACGCCAAGGCCCTGGAGCAGGCGGGAAAGAGCGGGGATCTGGAGTACATCAAGAAGCACCACCCCGGGCTGCTGCGCCTTTACCGGGATGTCTGCGAAAGCCTTGCGGGGCTCTAATTACTACATCGTGCAAGGAGAAGATAGGCCATGGTAAGAAAATGGCTGGAAAACATATTTGACCACCGGATCAGCCTTCGGGAGCGGCTGTTCCGGGTGGTCACCCTCATCTGCATGGTCGCCCTGGCCTGCATCCTGGCTATGGGCAGGAGCCTGGGCAACCTGGCCCTCATGGCGGTGAGCCTTGTCTCTGTGGCCCTCATCGTCAAGTACAGCATCCGCAAAGAGTGCATCAACACCGGGGCCACCGCCATCGTGGTGCTGCTCCTGCTCATCTTCCCCATCAGCTTCTTCACCGCCGGGGGCTTTTACAGCGGGGTGCCGGAGTGGGGGGTCATCTGCTTTGTGTACATCAGCCTAGCCCTGGAGGGCAGGCGGAAGATCGTCTTTTTCCTCCTGGCGGTGGCGGAGATCATCGGCTGCTACTGCACCTACTTCCACGCCATGGGGGAGGAGGCCCAGCGGGTCCTTCGCCACTCCTTCTTCGATTCCGCCGCTTCGGTGATGGCGGTGGGGATGCTCTCCAGCGTCCTGCTGCTTTTCCTCAACCGGCTCTACAACAAGGAAAACGAGATCACCCAGCAGCAGAAGAAGGAGATCGAGGAGCTGAACCGGGCGGAGAACCACTTCTTTTCCAGCATGAGCCACGAGATCCGCACCCCCATCAACACCATCATCGGCCTCAACG
>CANOCD010000260.1 GCA_947564495.1 uncultured Angelakisella sp.
AAGATCCAGGGCAAGGCCTGGTTTACCCTTTGGCCGGTGGCCAACTTCGGCTCTCTGTACTGATTGCGGCAGATTTCCCGCACAACTACCGGAAAGGGGGGAGCGCCCATGGCCGGCAAGAGGGGCAGCACCGCGTCCCACACCCTGATCCTCATCTTCACCACCGCCTTCGCCAAGGCCCTGGGCTTCGGCCGGGAGATGTCCCTGGCCTACGTCTACGGGGCCAGCCCGGTGAGCGACGCCTACTTCGTGGCCTTCTCCATCCCCACCATCATCTTTGCGGGGATCGGTTCCGCTATGCTCACCAGCTACATCTCCAGCTATTCCCGCATCCGCCAGGAGAACCCAAAGCGGCTCCGGGGCTTCACCGACACCGTCATCACCATGGTCATCCTCATCTCCCTGACCATCACCCTGGTGTTCGAGCTGTTCAAGGGCCCCATCGTCAAGCTCTTCGCCATGGGCTTCGAGGGGGAGGTCCTGGAGATCGCCGTCTCCCTGGCCCAGGTCATCATGCTCTCCCTGGTGTTCATCGGGGTGTACTTCATCCTCCAGGGCTTTCTCCAGATCCACGGCAGCTATTTCGCCGTGGGGATGGTCAGCGTCCCCCTGAACATCTGCGTCATCGCCTCCATGTTCCTTTCGGCCAAACAGGGCCGGTGGGTCCTGGGCTGGGGGGTTGTGGCGGGATATTTCGCCTCCTTCTTCATGCTCTACCTGGCCGCCAAGCGCCACCGGTTCTCCTACCGCCCTTCCTTCCAGTTCGACACCCCGGAGATCCGCCGCCTGGTGATGGTGGTCATCCCTATCTTCCTGGGCAAGGCCATCACCGAGCTGAACACCATGATCGACCGCACCATCGCCTCCCTCCTCCCCGAGGGGAGCGTCTCGGCCCTGAGCTACGGCAACCGGGTGGTGGGCTTTGTCACGGCGGTGTTCGTCATCTCGGTGACCACCGCCGCCTTCCCCCAGATGAGCCGCCTTTCCGCCATGAAAAGCACCCGGAAATTAAAGCGCACCTTCGCCCGGAGCGTGGGCCTTATGTCCCTTATGGTGCTGCCCATCTCCGCCGGGGTCATCCTCTTTTCCAAGCAGATCGTGGGCCTTCTCTTTGAGCGTGGCGCCTTCACCGCCTACGACACCCAGCGCACCGCCGAGGTGGTGGCCTTCTACTCCATCGGCCTCATCTTCTTCAGCATCAAGGAGGTGGCCCTCAACCTGTTCTACGCCATCGAGGACACGGTGACCCCCACAGTCAACTCGGTGCTGGCCATCCTCATCAACATCTGCCTCAACCTCATCCTCATCGAGCCCATGGCCCACAAGGGCCTGGCCCTGGCCACCACCATCTCCGGGGGGATCACCCTGGTGATGCTCCTGCTCATCCTCCGCAAGCGGATCGGCCCCCTGGGCCTGGGGCGCATCTTTGCAAGCCTTGTGAAGATGGCGGTGGCCACTATAGGGATGTGCCTGGTGGCCCGCCCCCTCTACGACCTCCTTTTCGCCAAACTGGAGTCGATCCCCGTCTGCCTCATTATCGCCGTGATCGCCGGGGCTTTGGTCTACGCCGTCCTCAACATCCTTCTCCGTACCCGGGAGATGGGCCTGCTGGTCGTGGGCCTCCTGGAGCGGTTCATGCCGTCCTGATCCGGGGTGATGGCGATGGAGGGAGAAAACCGCCTGATCCTGCTGGGCCGGTATCCGCAGCAGTTCGTCCAAAATTCGCTGATCCCGGAGATGGAGAAGAACATCGCCCGATACGGCGAGTTCTTTCCCGCCGCCTGTGAGGTTTTCCGGAACTGCCGGCAGGCGGAAAACAGTCTGTATTTTCATCATTCCTATGCGGAAAGCGAGATCCCCATGGGGCAGGAATACCACCATATCGCCTTGATGGAACGTTCCCGGCTCCTGCCGGGTCCTGTGCAGGTCTGCCGCTCCAAGGTCCTGTGCTTTTTTACTGCCTTTCGCATCCAGCCCTCCCCCAGTGCCATGCGAGGCCACCACGAAAACAGCCTCATCCAGTTCCCCGACGGCATCCCCCCGATGATCTGGGAGGAGCTGCCGGAGATCGGCCCGTCGCCGATCGCCCTGCCGGAAAGACAGGTCTGCCTGTTTTAGCGGCCTATCAAGGAAGGAGAACGCCATGCTTTTCCAAAAACCGCCCGTTATGACCCTGGGCGTCGCCGCCCTTGCCGCCCCGGGAAAGCACCCCCAGGATGACCTCTGGCTGGGACAGGCGGGCGGGGAGCCCATCCCCTGGCGGGTCCTCTCCCTGGAGGGGAACGGCGGTACATATCAAAATGCCGCCGGGGAGCCCCACGCCGGCCCCGCCCTGCTGCTGATCACCCAGGTCCTCCTGGGGACACGATTCCAGGGGGGCATCGAAAAGAACCACGACCTCCGCTTCTACGAGGAGGACACCCAGCCGGAGACCGAGGACCCCGCCCGCCTCTGGAAGGAGAGCGCCGCCCGCCGGTGGTGCGGCCGCTTTTTCCAGGACTGCCTTTCCGCCCCGGAGCGGGACGCCCTGCTCCGGGTGACCAAGAGCGACGAGGAGTACACCCCGGTTGGCTGGTCCTCCCGGCCCGTCCCCGCCGCCCCCGGCATCCTGGAGGGGGACCGGGTGTTTTTCCTCTCCGCCCGGGAGGCGGAAAACGAGGGCTACGGCTTCAAGAACAAGCAGAAGTATGTGGAAAAGCTGTGGTGGACCCGCTCCTATCGGGGCACCCGGAATTACCGTGATCAGGCGGAGATCGCCGCCGGGATCACCATGGGTGGCGGGCTCCAGCTGGCCTCGGCGGAAAGCCGCCAGTTCGCCCGCCCGGCGGTGGTCCTGGACGCCAGCCGGGTGCTGTTCACCACCCCGACCACCGGCGGCTGGAAGCTGACCCTCCTGGACGAGGCCCGGAAGGACTTTGCCGCAGGTCCTGCCACCCGGTCGGGGAACGTTCTCACCATCCCGTACCGGAATGCCCTCCCCGGGGACCGGGTCTCCGCCCTTATCGCCGCCCCGGACGGAAAAGCACGCCACTACAAGCCCCTTGCCACCCCCCAAAGCCCCGACGGGGAGGCCGTCTTGGACCTGGCCTCCATCAAATGCAAAAAGGGGGACCGGCTCTTCCTTTTCTCGGAACGGTGCCGGGGGGACTACGAAACCGACTGGGCCAGCCCCCTTGTGGAGGTGTCGGCGGGCCTCTGAACCCGGGAATGCAGAACACGGCCTTCGGCCTCGCCGGTCGAAGGTCACTGCCTTTTGACAGGAAAAGTCCTGTCATAAAAGCGGCAGATCATGGGAGGAGGGCACAGCGTCATGGAGCA
>CANOCD010000261.1 GCA_947564495.1 uncultured Angelakisella sp.
CAGGTCCTAGGATGGCAGTCCAATGAGCGCACGCCCAAAGGGTCACGGCCTAACGCCAACCGAAGCGTCGGCAATCAGGAGCACAGCCCAAAGGGTAAGGGGGAGATTGTGCAGGACGGTAGCGCCTAGGCCCCCTGCGGGGGCCACCTCTCCGCCCTCTGCGGAGGGCACCTCCCCTTTCAGGGGAGGCACGGCCTAAGTGCCGCCTTCGGCGGTTGGCCGTGAAAAGTGCTTGCCGCTAGCTTTAGCGCAAAAGCAAGTCTATCGCCCCCTAAACCGCCAGACAGCGCATTCCGGATTCGGCCCCAGCCGGGGCCTGTCCGGAAGGGCAGACGGTACAAGGCGCAAGCGAGGGGCGCTCCTGCGGCTGGGTGTGGGTGCAGGCTCGTTACCGGCCGCAGGTTGTCACTTCGAGAAAAAGAAGCCAGAAAAGGGTAGGCTGTGACCCTTTCCTGGCTTCGTTGTTTTTTCCTGCGGCCTGGTTTTGATAGGCTCGGTTTGGTTTGACCGTTCGGTCAGCGGCCCGGTCCATACGTCGTGCAGGCGGCCACCGCCTAGGGGGTATTTCGCCCGTTGCGACGGGCGACCAGAGGCGTTGCCTCTGGACTCCACCGCCCTTTGAAAAGGGCGGCCCTAAACTTTGCTTGGCTCGATTGCGGGTTTTGTGCTTGTCTTGGCGCCTTTCTTCTTTGCGGCTTTGGCGGTCTTTTCCGCTGCCTCCGCCTTTGCGGCAGCAGCAGCGGCGGCAGCCGCCGCTTTCTCGGCCCGCAACCGCTCCTTTGCCCGAGGCGACAGCCTCTGATACGTCCTGGTGTCCTCAAAAAGCCGCACAGCCAGCTCCCGGCTGTAACTCCCCGGCAGCGCCCGCCACTGCCAGTTGATCCCCGTGGTCGCCGGCGTGTTCATCCGTGCCTCGTTCCCAAGCCCCAAAAGATCCTGGAACTGCGCCATGGCCAAGTCCCCCGGAGATGCCCACGCCCCCCGGAGCATCCCCCGGACCCACCCCTCCTCCGGGGCGATCCGCAGGTAGTCCCGGGCAAAGTCCAGCGCCGCTTGGGGGGCCGTCTCCACCCACCCGGCGATGGGGGCGTTGTCGTGGCTCCCGGCGTAGACCACGCAGTTTCTGGGGTGGGCGTGGGGCAGGGAGTCCCCCCCTTCGTCCCGGTCCCCAAAGGCGAACTGGAGGATCTTCATGCCGGGATAGCCGCTCTCTTTCAGGAGCTGCCGCACCGTGTCGGTCATAAAGCCCAGGTCCTCGGCGATGATCTCCCGGGGGCCCAGGGCCTCCTCGATGGCTCGGAACAGGGCGATCCCCGGGCCGGGACGCCACCTGCCGTTCCTGGCGGTGGGCTCCCCGGCGGGGACGGCGTAGTATTCATCGAAGCCCCGGAAGTGGTCGATCCGCAGGATGTCGTAAAGGGTGAACTGGTGGTCGATCCGCCTGATCCACCAGCGGTAGCCCTCCTTCTTCATCCTGTCCCAGTCGAAAAGGTGGTTTCCCCACAGCTGGCCGTCAGGGGCGAAGGAGTCCGGGGGACAGCCGGACACCTCCACCGGGCGGCCGTCCTCATCCAGCTGGAACTGCTCCGGGGCGGACCAGACGTCGGCGCTGTCGTTGGCCACGTAGATGGGCAGGTCCCCGATGATGGAGATCCCCCGGCGGTTGGCGTGCCGCTTCAGGTTCCCCCACTGGTGGAAGAAGAGGTACTGGACCCCCTGCCAGAAGTCCAGCTCCCCGGCCAGCTCCTTCCGGGCCCGGGCCAGGGCTTGGGGTTTCCGGAGCCGCTCCTCGTCGGGCCAGGTCTCCCAGGAGGCCCCGCCGTGGCTGTACTTCAGGGCCATGAAAAGGGCGTAGTCCTCCAGCCAGGCTTTTTGATCCTGGCAGAAGGCCAGATAGTCCTGGCGCTCCTCCTTTAGGAGCCGGGCCACGGCGGCCCGGAGGACCGGGAACCGGTTTTGGTAGAGGAGGCCGTAATCCACCTTGGCGGGATCATCCCCCCAGGGAAGGCCCTGGTACTCCTCGGGGAGGAGCAGTCCCTCCAGGGCCAGGTCGTCCAGGTCGATGAGGTAGGGGTTGCCGGCGTAGGAGGAGAAAGCCTGGTAGGGGGAATCCCCGAAGCTGGTGGGGCCCAGGGGGAGGATCTGCCAGCAGGACTGGCCCGCCTGGTCGAGGAAATCCACAAATTCCCTGGCGGCGGTCCCCATAGTCCCAACACCGTAGGGGGAGGGCAGGGAGGTGATCGGCATCAAGATCCCGGAACGTCTCATTTGTATTCAGATCCTTTCGGCAAGAACTTTTTCCCATGCCCATCCATAGTACCGGGATTTGTGGCAAAAAGCAAGGGGGAGCGTACTCCCCTTTGGAATTTCGTTTGGTTTTGACAAAAATGAGGTTCCGGATTTATAGATAATTACCAGTTACTGGAGGAACTCCTCCTGGGTCCAGTTCTCGAAAACGGCGTCCCAGAGGCCCACCGAGACTGCGTGGTACTCCCCGGCGGCGTTCTTTCTTTGGACTACCACACCCACTGTGGGGTAGGAGGTATTCCCGGTGGTGCCGGTGAGGGCCACCACCGTTTCACTGTCCACCGGGTCCCCGATCTCCAGGCCCTCGGCGGGCTGGGACAGGTGGGCCAGCTTGACGATGAGGTCCTCCCCGACCTGGATCTCTACATAGCGGCCAAGGGGCCAGATGGAGTCCCGCTGGATGTCGGAGATCACCCCGGTGACCGGGGAGCAGACCGGCAGCCCGGTGGAACCGGCGCGGTAGTACAGTCCATTGGCGACCATGAGGTCATCGTTCCGGCAGTCGGTCCGTTTGCCCTGGATGGGCGGGGTGTAGGTGACGCCCTCCAGGGGGCCGGCCAGGAGGCAGTCACACTCGCCGAGAAAGACCGACTGGTAGGTTCCCTCCTTGTCCTTCCGGGAGACCACCACCCCTACAGCACAGTCCTGGGTATTGCCGGTCCGGCCTGCCAGGCCGATCTGGGTGGCGTGGTCCACCTGGCTCCCCTGGGTGAGGGCGGCGTCTACCTCCGACAGGTGGCAGACCCGGACCTGGGTGTCCTCGGTGGCTTGGATGACAAGGTATTTGCCCCAGGGCCAGGTGGAGGTGTTGGAGAGCTCCACCACCTCCCCGGGGACCGGGGCTTGGACCGGGGTGCCGGCGGGGGCGGGGTAGTGGACCTCCCAGGTCTCCTCCAGGTCACTGGCTCTTTCCCAGTCCACGTTGGGGATCGGGGGATGGTAGGCCGGGACGGGTGCGGCGATGATGATGTTTATTCTCGGTGTGCTCGGGG
>CANOCD010000262.1 GCA_947564495.1 uncultured Angelakisella sp.
CCTCTGGCTTTCGCAGAAGGAAAAGTCCTGTTTTGCCGGCACGGCCGGAGGAAGCGGCCCGGTCCCAAAAGGATTTCGGTACCGATGACAATGAGGTTTTAGGAGAAGCAGAGTTGAAACGAGAACAGATCCATTGGCCAAACGGCGCGAAGTGCGCCGTCCTGTTTACCATCCATGTGGACGGGGAATCCCTCTACAACCGCCCGGGGGCGGAATCCCCCCGCCGGATCTCCTATGGCCGGTACGGCCCTGTCCGGGCGGTGGACCGCCTGCTGGAGCTTGCGGAGAAAAAGAGGGTCCCCTGTTCCTACTTTATCCCCGGCCAGGTTGCGGAGCGATACCCGGACATGGTGAAAAAGATCGACGCTTTGGGGCACGAGGTGGGCTTTCATGGCTACGACCACGAGGTCAATATGTACACCGACCGCACCACCGAGGAATGGGTCCAGGTGGTGGAGCGGTCCCAGGAGGTGTTCCAGCGGCTGATCGGGAAACCGGCGGCGGGCTATGTGGCCACCTCCTGCGACTTCCAGCTGGACGCCCCCCGGATCTGGCACCAGCGGCTGGGCTTTGAGTATTCCAGTTCCATGCGGGGGGACGACCGCCCCTACCGCTGGGACTTCGGCCAGGGCCCCACCGATTTTATCGAGATCCCCGCCCGGTGGGAGCTGGACGACTACCCCGCCTTTGTCTACAGCTACGATCCCCCCCAGCCCAAGGGCCAGGACCGTGTCTCCAGCTACCGGGGGGTCCTTTCCAACTGGAAGCACGAGTTCGACGGCTATTACGCCATGGGGGGCTGTATGTGCTGGATGCTCCACCCCCAGATCATCGGCACCCCCGGGCGGGCCCAGCTGCTGGAGGAGATGATCGGCTACATGAAGGAAAGGCCGGACGTCTGGATCGCCACCGGCCGGGAGATCGCCGATTGGTGGCGGGAGCAGGATAAGAAGGAGGTGGTGAAAGGATGACCGAACGAACCAGCTGGCCCGATGGCCGCCGATCCGCCGCCATGGTGGCGGTGACCCTGGACGCCGAGTACATCTGGCTGGAGATGGACCGGCTCTACGACACGCCCAAGCACCGTTCCATGGGGGAGTACGGCCCCAGGCGGGGGGTGGACAACATTCTGGCCGCTTTGGAGGACCACCGGGTCAGGGCCACCTTCTTCGTCCCGGGCATCGTGGCGGAACGCTACGCCCCCGTCGTGGAGCGGATCGCCGAGGCCGGGCACGAGATCGCCCTCCACGGCTACCGCCACGAACGGTTTTCCCGCTTGACGCCCGGGGAGCAGTCCCGGGCGGTGCGCCAAGGGGCGGACGCCATCGAAAGGCTGACCGGCAAACGCCCGGCGGGGTTCCGCCTGCCCGAGGGGGACTGCACCAAGGAAACGCTGTCCATCCTCCGGGAGGAGGGGCTCCTCTACGACAACTCCATGTTCGACCACGACCTCCCCTATCTGAGGCCGGACGGCCTGGTGGAGATCCCCATGCGGTGGGAACTCACCGACTTCCCCTATCTGGCCTGGGGCGGCATCTTCCCCGCCGGGGGTTCCCGGATCGCCGTCTACGACGACGTTCTGGACAACTGGCTGTGGGAGCTGGAGGCCAGCCACGACACGGGCGGCTGCTATGTCATCTCCTTCACCCCCCAGACGGTGGGCTCCCCCGGGCGGATGTTCATGGTGGAAAAGGTCCTGGAGCGTCTGGGGCGGAAAAACATCTGGATCGCCACAGGGGAGGAACTGGCGGCCCACGCAAGGGAGGGGGCCTGTTCCTAGCTTTTCCCGCCGGCGGGGGCCGCCGGTCCATCAAGATCAAGGAGGGGAACCCAAATGAAACAGTGGAAAAGGGATCTGTACCTTTCCATCGGGATGTTCCTGGTCAGCGCCGGGAACATCGTCTACGGCATCGCCCTGAAGGACCGGGTGATGAAGTACACCCTGGCCCGGGCGGACACCTACCTCATCCTGTGGCTCGGCTGCCTCATGCTCCTCAGCGTGCTGCTCTTCATCCGCACCCTGCGGAACAAGCCCCAGGGGGAGGCCGTTCCCGTTTTCACCAAGATCACCGTCTTTACCGCAATATGGCTCTGCGTCTATGTTTTCCTGCTCCGGCAGATCGGCTTCGTGTTGGACACTGTCCTCTTTCTCTTTGTCCTCTTCGCCGTCTACACCGCCATCAAGGAGGGCGTGGTGAAGGACAAAAAGAAGCTGGCGGGAAAGGCGGCCCTCTGGCTGGCGCTCTCGGTGGCGGTGACCCTGGCCATCTATTACAGCTTTACCGTGGCTCTTTCCGCCAACCTTCCCGCCGGGCGGCTCATCGACCTTGCGCTGTGATTGAAGCCTTGTTTTGACCGTATCCGTTATTCTGAAACATGAAAGGAGATACTTCCATGAAGAAACTTCTCGCTTCGCTGCTGACCATCGCTCTTCTTCTGGTCTCGGCAGGCTGTTCCGCCGGCGGCCCCGAGACCCCGGGCGGCAGCCAGGGCTCCCCTGCCCCGGCTTCCCCCGGCGCCGGCGACAAGGCGGCGGACTACCCCGGCGGCAAGCCCATCACCGTCATCGTTCCCTTCTCCGCCGGGGGCGAGCATGACCTCACCGCCCGGGCCATCGCCAACGAGATGAGCAAGTGGGGCTACACCATCGTCATCCAAAACTCCACAGGGGCGGACGCCGCTGCCCTGGACTACTTCCACGATGAGGGTTACGCCGACGGCTACACCCTGCTGATGCACTCCCCGGAGGTCATGGCCTGCAATCACGCCAGCGGAACCCTGACCGAGCCTGTTTTCCGGGATATGAACTATCTTGGAAACTTTGTCTTTGACGCCGGGATCATCTGCGTCAAGTCCGACTCCCCTTACAATAGCTTTGAGGAGTTGGCCGCCGCTGCCAAGGCCAACCCTGGCTCGTTGAGCTGGGCTTCGGTAGGCGCCTCCGGGAAAAACTATCTGGACTCCGCCCAAATCTTCAACGTCGCCGGTCTGGACTTCAACTACATCCCCTACAGCGCCGCCAACGAGTCCCGAGCCGCCGTTCTGGGTGGTCACGCCGACGTTTATTATGCCTATGTCTCCGGGGCTAAAGCTACAGTTGACAGCGGCGAACTGAAGGTGCTGGCTGTCGCCGGCGAGGAACGCTCCCGGTACTTCCCCGACGCCCCCACCTTAAAGGAGCTGGGGTACGACATCACCACCGGCCTCACCCGGTGCTGGGACGCCCACCCCAAGACCGACCCCGCCATCGTGGAAAAGTTGACCAAGGATCTGAACGACTGCCTGATGGCGG
>CANOCD010000263.1 GCA_947564495.1 uncultured Angelakisella sp.
TATCCCTTGCGATACCACCCCATACGCCACGCCGTCCCGGAAGTTTTTCTTTGATTTTCTCCCACGCATCGTCACTCAAATCGTGTCTGTGATAAGATTCCATTTTGTAATACCATCCTTTTTTCTGTTAATTGCTTTGTGCTCTATTATATATACCACATTTGTAGCCTTGTGACGACACTATCTAAGGCGCCCCGCTGGTCGGTCGGTAAGGCCGATCTGCGGGGCGCTTTTTTTCCTTTCAAGCAAAGCTAACAACGATGGGGGAAGCGGTCACATCGCCACCCAGAAAGAAAACCCGGCATCCTCCTCCCCGCTGACCCGATAGGCGGCCTCCACGTCCGACCCCCAGCTGTCGATGCCCCCGACCCCCCGCATGGCCCCGCAGAGGGTGACGACAGTCCGGACCGCCTCCGGCAGCTCCTCCCGGTGGGCGGCCTCGGCCAGCTGCCAGGGGGTGTAGGGGATGGCGGAGAAGCCCAGGGGAGCCTCCGCCCCCAGCTCCAGACAGGCGCCGTCCCCCGCTTTCAGAATAGCCCGGCGGGTGTTCCAGTGGCACCCGCACTCCTGGGGCACCAGGTAGGCCGGAACATGGGGCTCCTCCTTGTGCCAGCCAAAGAGCCCCCCCTTGTACCGGTCGGGGTAGGTCTCCCCGGAAAGCCCCAGCCACTCCACCGTTTCCACCGGCTGGGGGGTGGCGAAGCGCAGGCCCAGGAGGGGCAAGGAGGGACGGCCCTTCTCCCCCCGGTAATCCAACGAGACCTCCAGCAGCCCCTCCCCGGTGACAGCGTAGGTCACCTGGGTGAGGAGCCCCGGCAGGGCGGGGGACTGGTAGCCGAACCGGATTGCCACCCGCCCCGGGCCCTCCTCCAGGACTTGGATGTCCCGGCACCGCTGCCAACGCTCCGCCGCAGACCAGACAGAGCTTTCCTCGGCGAAGCCGTTGCCCCGGTCATTCTCGGTGGGGGCCCGCCAGTAGGCCGGGCGGGGGGCTCGCCAGAGCCACTCCCGGCCCTGGGAGCGGAGGGAGCAGGGGCCGCCCTCGGGGTAGGAGAACAGGACCTCGAAGTCCCGCCCCCGGACCCCCAGGGCCCCGTCCCCGTGGACCACGGTCAGGGGCTGGGAGGTCCTGGGCTTCTCCGGGGGGAGCAGCACGCCAGTGTTGGCGGCGTCCCAGGCGGCCCGCTCCTCCTTGGTGGAGTACCAGTACCGGACCTCCTGCATGGCCGGCTTCTCGGTCCCGTCGGCAAAGACGATGCCGTTGCCGCTGAAGGCGTAGTCGCTCTGCCGCTCCCCGAAGTCCCCGCCGTAGCCCAGGACCCTGCGGCCCTGGGGATCGGTCCGCCACAGGGCCTGGTCCATGTAGTCCCAGATAAAGCCCCCCTGGTACTGGGGATATTCCTCCTCCAGGCGGATGTAGCTCTCCATCCCACCCAGGGAGTTGCCCATGTCGTGCATATACTCGCAGAGGAGGAAGGGCTTGCCGCTGCCCTGCTCCAGGTAGTCCCGGACCTCCTCCGGCGGGGCGTACATCCGGCTCTCCACGTCGGAGGCGTCGTCGAACTCCCGGTTGTGGAACACCCCCTCGTAGTGGACCAGGCGGCTGGGGTCAGTTTCCCGGAAGTAGTTGGCCATAGCCCGGATGTTTTCCCCGGCGTAGGATTCGTTGCCGCAGGACCACAGCAGGATGGCGGGGTGGTTCTTGTCCCGCTCCACCATGGAACGGGCCCGGTCCAGGACGCAGTCCCGCCACTCCGGCAGGCTGCCGGGGACGTTCCAGGAGGGCTCCACCTTGCCCAGCTTCTGCCAGGAGCCGTGGCTCTCCAGATTCGTCTCGTCGATCATGTAGATGCCGTTCCGGTCGCAGAGCTGATACCAGTAGCTCTGATTGGGATAGTGGCAGGTGCGGACCGAGTCGATGTTGTTCCGCCGGAAGGTCTCCATGGCGGCCTCCATCTCGGCGGCGCCGATGGCCCGCCCCGTCTCGGGGCTCCACTCGTGGCGGTTCACCCCGTGAAAGACGATCCGCTCCCCGTTGAGGAGCATGAGGCCGTCCTTCAGCTGGAACCGCCGGAACCCCGTCTCGTACCGGACCACCTCGGTCACGGCGCCGTTTTGATCCCGGAGGGTCAGGGTCACCGGGTAGAGGGCGGGGGTCCGGTGGCTCCAGGGGGTGACGCCGGGGAAGGTAAAGGGCTGGCTGCGGAGGTAGTTTCCCTCCCCGGTCAGCGCCAGCGGGCCCTCCCAGAGGGCGCCGCCGTCGGGACGCTCCACCCGGCAATGGACGGCGGCCCCGGCAGTCTCCCCCTCCAGGAGCAGGCGGATGGACAAGGTCCCGGTGGCGTTATCCTCCGAAAGCCCCGCCTGGAGCCACAGGTCCTGGAGGTGCAGCTTGGGCTTGGCGTAAAGGAACACCGAGCGGAAGATGCCGCTGAACCGGAAGAAATCCTGGTCCTCGATCCAGGCGGCGCTGCTCCGCTTGTAGACCTCCACGCAGAGGCGGTTGCCGGTCTCCCGGACGAAGGGGGTGAGGTCGAAGTCCGAGGGGGTGAAGCTGTCCTCGGCGTAGCCGACAAAGTGGCCGTTGAGCCAGACAAAGAAAGCCTGTTCCACCCCCTGGAAGCTGATGCAGACCCTCTTGCCCAGGAGCCCGGGGGCCAGGTCGAAGGTCCGGACGTAGCTGCCTGCCGGGTCGTCCTCCCAGTCGATCTGAGGGGGGCGGAGCTCGGCGTGGCCGTCCCAGGGGTAGAGGGTGTTGATGTACTGGATTTGTCCATGGCCCTGGAGCTCCATATGCCCGGGGACCTGGATGGTCCCCCAGGCGGAGTCGTCGCAGCCCTCCCGCCAGAAATCGGCGGGGCGGCGGTTGGGGCGGGGGCTCCAGGCAAAGCGCCAGGTCCCGTCCAGGGACTGGCGGAGGGAGCTTTCCCCCCGGAGGGCTTCCTCCGGGGTGGCACAGCAGAGATGGTCGGAGTGGGGGTCCAGGCGGTTGACCTGGAACACCCGGGGGTCGGCAAGCCAGTCCAGGGTCGGGGTCATGGGGATTCCTCCTTTATAAGCTATGGGATACCGGAGAGCGAAGGGCCCCCCGGTATCCCCTGTTGTCGGGCTGTAGCCGCAGGCTATTCTTTGACCGCTCCGGCGGCCACGCCCGCCAGGATGTACCGCTGGAAGAAGATATAGATGAGGATGGTGGGGAGCATGATGACGATGATCCCCGCCGCCAGGGTCTGCCAGGAGCCCTGCTGGGCGTTGGAGTAGTCCATGAGGAAGGTGGTCAGGG
>CANOCD010000264.1 GCA_947564495.1 uncultured Angelakisella sp.
CTTCCGGACGCTTTCCAGCACGGTGATGGGGTCGATGGCCTCCCCCATGGTGAACATCCGCACCATGACGCTGTAAATTTCCTGGTGCCTGGTGTCGTGGAAGTATTCCGACCGCAGCAGCTCCATGACCTCGGTGATGCACTCGGAGTCCAGGATCAGCGCCCCCAGGACGCTCTGCTCCGCCTCCAGGTTGAAGGGCAGGGGCTGGCCGTAAAGATCGGCGCTTAGGATGTCGGTGGGCATAGGACCGCCTCCCCCTGTTACGTTACTGCTGTTCGCTGACCACGACAAAGACCCGGGCGGAGACCCCGGCGTAGAGCTTCACCTCGGCGTTGTAGGTGCCAAAGGCTTTGATCTCGGCGTCCAGGGAAATTTTCCGCTTGTCCAGCTCGATGCCCAATTCCTTCTGGATGGCCTCGGCGATCTCCTTGGTGCTCACCGAGCCGAAGAGCTTGCCCCCGGCGCCGCCCCGGGCGTAGAGCTTCACCGTCTTGCCCTCCAGCTCCTTGGCGGCGGCCTCGGCGGCCTTCTTCTCCTCGGCCAGGCGGTGGGCGGCGGCGGCCTCCCGGTTCTTCAGCTCGTTCATGGCCTGGGGGGTAGCGGCGATGGCCAGCCCCCGCTTCAGGAGGAAGTTGTTGGCGTAGCCGTCCGAGACATTGACCAGCTCCCCCTTGCGGCCGGAGCCCTTGACGTCCTGGGTGAGAATGACTTTCATAGCGTGTTCCTTCTTTCTAGTTAGTGGCTGTGGGCAGGGCCCCCTGGCGGGGGTTCGCCTCGAAATAACTGTCGATGGCCTCCCGGAGGCGGAGTTTCGTCTCTTCCATGGTGATGTCGGCCAGCTGGGCCGCCGCCATGGTGAGATGGCCGCCGCCCCCCAGGCTCTCCATGATGACCTGGACGTTGACCTCCCCCATGCTCCGGGCGGAGATGTTCACCCCGGTCCCCGCGGTAAAGAGCAGGAAGGAGGCGTCCACCCCGGAGATGTTCAGCAGCTCATCCGCCGCCTGGGAGGCGATGATGCGGATGTCCGGCACCTCCCGTTCGGTGCTGGCGATGGCGCAGCCCCGGTACTCCTGGGCCGAGGCCACCAGCTGGGCCTTGCTGCGGTAGGCGTCGATGGTGGAGGCGAAGAGCTTGCGGACCTCCACCGTGTCCGCCCCCATCCGCCGGAGGTAGGCCGCCGCCTCGAAGGTGCGGACCCCGGTGCGGAGGGTAAAGTTCTTGGTGTCCAGCATGATGCCGGAGAGCATAGCCTCGGCCTCCACGGTGCTGACCTTCTGCTTTTCCCCCAGGTACTGGTCCAGTTCCGCCACCATCTCGCAGGCGGAGGAGGCGTAGGGCTCGTGGAAGAAGATGATGGCGTTGTCGATGTGGTCCACCATCTTGCGGTGGTGATCGATGACCACCACGTTGCGGCACCCGGCGTAGACGGTGGGAGACTCCAGCAGGGTCTTGACGTGGGTATCCACCACAAAGAGGAGGGTGTCCTGGGCCAATGTTTCCAAAGCGGCCTCGGGGGAGATGAACAGGTCTCCCAGCCCCTCCATCTTCACCCGGTCCACCAGGGACTGGGCAAGGCTCCGCTCCTGGTCCAGGACGATCCGGGCCTGGCGGCCCATGTTCCGCAGGCCGGCGCAGAGGCCCACAGCGGCGCCCACGCAGTCCAGGTCGGCGAAGCGGTGGCCCATGACCAGGATATTCTCGCTGGTCTGGACGATCTCGGTGATGGCGTTGGCCACGATCCGGGTCCGGACCTTGTTGCGCTTTTCTACCCCTTTGGAGACGCCGCCGAAGAACTCGTACCCGTCCCGGAGCTTGACGGCGGCCTGGTCGCCCCCCCGGCCCAGGGCCATATCCAGGGCCTGGCGGGCCAGGGCCTCCGACTCGTGGAGGCTCCCCTCCTTGCTCCCCACCCCGATGGACATGGTGGCGGAGATGCGGTCCCCGGCGGTGATGCTCCGGATCTGGTCCAGAAGCTGGAAGCGGCTGGCCTCCACCTGGCGCATATACCGGTCCTCGATAACGGCGATGTACCGGTCCTTCTCCAGCTTTTTGAGAAGGCCGTGGTTCTCCTCGGCAAAGGTTTCGATGATATGCTCAATCTCCCCCATGGTCTTGCTGCGCTCGTTTTCCTTGGCGTCCAAAAACAGCTCGGAGAAGTTGTCGATGACCATAAGCATCACCCAGGGCCGGGAATCGAAGTATTCCTTGGCGTAGATCTTCAGGTCGTGGTCGTCGAAGAAGTAGAGGACGTAGACCGGCTCGGCCTGGCGGTCGGTCCGCAGGCAGTAGAGGGTGAACATCCGGTCCCCCACCATGACGTTCTGGCCGTCGGGGCTGCACTCCCCGTCCAGGTCGGCCTGGGGCACCAGGTCGGCGAACCGGCGGCCGAAGGCGTCCTCCCCCCCCAGGACGTGCTGGCGGCAGTAGTCGTTCTGCCACAGCACCTCCCCGGTCTCCCGGAGGATCATGGTGGCCATGGGGAACTCCGCCACCGAATCCCGCTGGGCCCCGAAGAGGGACTCCCGGAGGGCGGCCAGCTGCTTTTCGGTGTCCCGGCCGATGCGGGCACACCAGACCAGGGCCAGGACGGCCATGACGAGCCACGCCGTCCCGAAGATGGCAAAGACCCGGAGATCGGCGAAAAAGTACGAGGAACCCGCCGCCAGGCCGCTGACGATGAGGGTGGTGTAGATCACCGGGCGGTAGAGATTCATCCGATCCAGCATGAGTTTTCCTCCTTTGCTCCAGAGGTTTTGTATTTGGGTCCCGGCGGACGGTCCCCGCCGGGGTATAATCGTAATATAGTATAGCACAAAAGGAAAAGGGCGGCAAGCCTTGGAAAAAAGACTTTCCTTTTCGGGCGCAAACAACTTCGCCACATGATGGAACGGGCAGCGGACCGTCCTGGCCCGCTGCCCAGCAAACTGAAACTATGGTGTTGTCCTGACAGACCTAGTCCTCAGGGAAATAGCGTATGACCTTGCACGGGTTTCCTGCCGCAACGCAATTTGCCGGGATGGACCGATTGACCACGCTCCCTGCCCCGATGACGCTGTTTTCCCCTATGGTCACCCCCGGCAGCAGGATGCTTCCGGCGCAGATCCATGCGTTGTCCTTGATCTCCACCGGGAGGGCGTATGTCCTGAACCATGTTGTTTTACGGCTTTCCCAGTCCGGCACAAGGCGTTCCCGGGGCAGCACCGGGTGAGAGGATGTATAGATCTGCACATTCGAGGCGATCAACACTCTGTTCCCGATCTTGAT
>CANOCD010000265.1 GCA_947564495.1 uncultured Angelakisella sp.
AGATGAACTCCTTAAATTCCCCAACCAGGCCCTTGGCCTTGGCAGTGGTGTCTTTGACATCCATAATTTGCTGCCTCCTTGTATTTTATCTTTGTTATCTACTGTCTGTATTATATCCGCTGGGTCCGCTTGGTCACCCAGACGCTGGGGGCCAGGAGCATGAGCATGGGGAAAATCTCCAGGCGGCCCAGGAGCATATCCAGGATCAGCACCAGCTTGGAAAGGCCGGAGAGGGTGGCGTAGCTGCCCATGGGACCCACCACCCCCAGGCCGGGGCCGATGTTGTTGACACAGGCCATCACCGCCGAGAAGGTGCTGTCGAAATCCATGTTGTCCAGGGAGATGAGCAGGGTGGAGCCGATGATGAATCCCACCAGGATGAAGAAATAGCTGAAGGTGTTGTAGATGGTCTGGTTTTCCAAGGGCTTGCCCTCGAACTTCAGGGTGTACACCGACCGGGGGTGGAGCATCCGGCTGATCTCCCGCTTGGCGCTTTTCACCATGATGATGAGCCGGGAGACCTTCATCCCGCCCCCGGTGCTGCCGGCGCAGGCCCCCACCAGCATCAGCACCATAAGGAGCATCCGGGAGAGCTCGGGCCAGAGGTTGAAATCCGCCGTGGCGAAGCCGGTGGTGGTGATCACCGACCCCACCTGGAAGAAGGCGTACCGGAGGCTTTGGGCGAAGCCTCCCCACTGGGGCAGGGTGTTCCAGGCGATGAGGAGGGTGGAGCCGGTGATGATGCCCAGATACCAGCGGAGCTCCTCGCTCTTCCAGATGCTGGTAAACTTCCCCATCAGGAGCAGGTAGTAGATGTTGAAGTTCACCCCGAAGAGGACCATCCCCACCCCCAGCACCACATCGATGTAGGCGCTGTCGTAGTGGGCGATGCTGTCCCCCCAGATGCCGAAGCCCCCGGTCCCGGCGGTGCCGAAGGCGTGGACGGCGCTGTCGTAGAGGGGCATCCCCCCGATGAGGAGAAAGACCATGAGGATGACCGTCATGGCGATGTAGATGCCGTAGAGGATGAGGGCGGTGTCCCGGACCCGGGGGACCAGCTTGCCCACCACCGGCCCGGGGCTTTCGGCCCGCATGATGTGGACGCTGCGCCCCCCGGCCAGGGGGACGATGGCCAGGAGAAAGACCAGCACCCCCATGCCCCCCACCCAGTGGGTGAAGCTCCGCCAGAACAGAAGGCCGTGGGTCATGGCCTCCACGTCGGTAAGGATGCTGGCCCCGGTGGTGGTGAAGCCGGAGACGGTCTCAAAGACGGCGTCCAGGTAGCTGGGGATCTGGCCGGCGGCGTAAAAGGGCGCTGCCCCCACCAGGGACATGACGATCCAGGAGAGGGAGGTGACCACAAAGCCCTCCCGGGCATAGATGACGGTGTTTCCGGGCTTGCGGAAGGTGAGGGCCAGCCCCCCGATCCCCGCCCCCAGGGCGGTGAGGGCCAGGGGGAGGAAGTCCCCCTCCCCGTAGGCCAGGGCTACACCGGCGGGGAGGCAGAGGAGGACGGCCTCGGTCTTTAGAATGGTGCCCAGTATGTAGGCGATCATGGCGTAGTTCATAGCGGGCTCCTTTTAACGGTCCAGGATGTCGCTGAGGTCCTGGAGCTGGTGGTTGGTGGTGACCACGATGACGTTGTCCCCGGCCTCGATGGTGTCGTTGCCCCCGGGGTAGATGACCTTCCGCCCCCGGATGATGCAGGCGATGAGAAGGTTTTGGCGGGTCCGCAGGTCCTTGAGGGGGACACCGAAGAGGTCCCCGGCGCAGTTCTTGGCGGCGTTGAACTCCAGGGCCTCCACCCGCCCCCCCACGATGCGGTGGAGGGTCTCCACGTTGCTCCCCTGGGAGTTTTCCATGGCCCGGACATACCGGACGATCTGGTTGACGGTGATGCCCTTGGGGGTGATGACGCTTTCGATCCCCGCCCCGTCCAGAATTTCCTGGAAGGACATCCGGTTGATCTTGGTGACCACCTTGGCGAGGCCCAGGGTCCCGGCGTACATGGAGATGATGATGTTCTCCTCGTCCATGCCGGTGAGGGCCACCAGGGCGTCCATGTCCTCGATGCCCTCCTCCTCCAAAAGCTCCCGGTCGCTGCCGTCCCCCAAGATGATCTGGGCCTTGGGCAGGGCGTCGCTGAGCTGTTCGCACCGCTGGGGGTCCTTGTCGATGATCTTCACCGACATCCCCAGCTTGAGGAGCTGCTTTGCCAGGTAGTAGGCGATGCGCCCGCCCCCCACCACCATCACCCGGTGGATCTTCTGGCGGTAGATGCCCAGCTTGCGGAAGAGGCTGTCCAGCTCCGAAGGGCTGGCGGTGATAGAAATTTTATCCCCCTCCTGGAGGACGAAGTTTCCGCTGGGGATGTAAACGTCATCCCCCCGGCGGACGGCGCAGATAAGGATGCGGATGCCCAGGCTGCCGCTGAGGGAGTAGAGGGCCTGTCCCAGGAGGGGGGAGCCCTCCTTGACCTTGATCTCCACCAGCTCCACCTGGCCCCGGGCGAAGGAATCCAGCTTCAGGGCGGAGGGGAAGCGGAGCATCCGGGCGATCTCCCGGGCGGCGGCCTGCTCCGGGTTCACCGTCATGGAAAGGCCCAGCTCCTCCTTCATCTCCGCCAGCTGTTCTTCATAATCGGGGTTGCGGACCCGGGCGATGGTGTGCTTGGCCCCCAGCTTTTTGGCCACCATGCAGCAGAGGAGGTTGAGCTCGTCCCCGCTGGTGGCGGCGATCAAAAGGTCGGCCTCCCGGACCCCGGCCTCCTTCTGGACGGCGTAGCTGGCCCCGTTGCCGCTGATGCCCATGACATCGTAGACCTCCACCGAGTTCCGCAGGGCGTTTGGGCTATTGTCGATGACCACCACGTCGTGGCCTTCCTCGGCCAGCCGCCCGGTAAGGGCCTGGCCCACCTTGCCGTCCCCCACAATGACGATCTTCACGGTATTTCCCCTTTCCACGGGCCAAAGGCCCGAAGCTGTCGTTTTTTCCCTGGGAGTTATTATAGCACATAGCGGCGTAAAGTCCAGAGGTTTCGGGAAAATCGGGCGGGGCGGGCTAGCGCCCGCTGGCACACCCTACGGTACGCTGTGTCGGGGCTTGGCTTGTGCCTGGAGTCCTATGCTGCATAAGGCGAAAGGTGGCAACAGGATAATTCAGTCTCGAAAGGCGATTTTCACACCAACAAAAACTCCGAAGGGCGCTCCCTCACGGCCAACCGCCGAAGGCGGCACTTAGGCCGTGCCTCCCCTGAAAG
>CANOCD010000266.1 GCA_947564495.1 uncultured Angelakisella sp.
GTGACAAATGCTGTGATTTTAAGAAGCTGGAAAGATCTTCTCTCCTATGGCAGCCGGGGATGCAAAAGGAAGAAATCATGGTGTAAAAGGGCCTGCCTCCTTGGCGGGCCTTTTCCCTTCTCCGGGACTGGGGCTCCACTCCATCTTTCCAAACCACCCCAAATATGCTATACTGGAAAAAACACCCACAAGAAAGGAGTTTTCCTCATGCCCGCTACCCTGCTGAAAAACTGCAACCTCATCGACGAGACCGGGGCCATCACCTCGGGGGAGGACCTTCTCATCCGGGAGGGGGCCATCGCCGCCCGGGGCAAGGGGCTTTCCCTGGACCCGGGGGAGGCCGGGGAGACGCTGGACTGCGGCGGCCTCTTTGTCAGCCCGGGGTTCACCATCCTCCACGCCCACTCCCCCATGCACATCCTCCGGGGGCTGGCCGAGGATGTCAACGTCAACGACTGGTTCAACCGGGAGATCTGGCCCTACGAGAGCAAGATCCTGGAGGAGGACATCTACTGGGGGGCCCGGCTCTGCTGCGCCGAGATGCTGGACCACGGGGTCACCGCCTTCGCCGACCACTACTTCCACGGGGAGCAGATCGCCCGGGCCGCCAAGGAGAGCGGCATCCGGGCGGACATCGCCGGGACGGTGTTCGCCTTTGACGGGAACCCGGAGCCGGAGATGGCCCCGGTGGCCGAGCTGATGGACCAGTACCGGGATGACCCCATGGTCCACATCCGCTTCGGGCCCCACTCCCCCTACATCTGCTCCCCCAAGGTGCTGGAGACCCTGGCGGCGGCGGCCCGGGAGAAGGGGGGCGGCCTACACCTCCACGTTTCGGAGACCGCCGCCCAGGTGGAGGAAAGCCGGAAGAAATACGGCAAAACCCCCTTCGCCGTGGCGGCGGAGGCCGGGTGCTTCACCGTGCCCTGCATCGTGGCTCACGGCCTGTGGATCGAGGAGGAGGACCTGGCCCTCCTGGGGGAGGACACCTACATCGCCCACTGCCCCAAGACCTACATGAAGCTGGGGGCGGGCCGGGGGCCCATCTGGGACTGCTGGCGGAAGGTGAATCTCTGCATCGGGACCGACGGGGCGGCCAGCTCCAACACGGTGGACCCCCTGGAGCAGGCCCGGCTTTTCGCCCTGGTGGGCAAGATGGAGGACCGGGCCGAGGACTTCCCCATCCGGGAGGTGTGGCAGGTGCTGACACGGGGCCACCGGGCCCTGGGCTTCGGCTCCGGCAAGCTGGTCCCCGGGGCGGCGGCGGACCTCCTTTTCTGGGACCTGAATACCCCCAACACAGCCCCCCTCTACGACCCCCTGGCGGCCATCCTCTACAGCGGGGAGAGCCGGAACATCCGCCACGTCATGGTGGCCGGGGAGTTCCGCAAGCGGGACGGCAGGCTGGCCTTCGACCTGGGCCCGGTGCTGGAAAACGCCGCCCGCCACGCCCGGGGCATCACCACCCGGGGCAAGGGGGTCAGCAAGCTGCACTTCGGCTGATCCCCGAAAAAACCTCTTGACAACCTCCCCTCCATCTGTTATCATAAGTACCAATCAAAAACCGGCAAACACAGCGACGGAGACTAGTAGCAGGGCGCGGGACGCTCCCAGAGAGCCGCAGGTGGTGGAAAGCGGCAGCGGACCCCTTTGTGAACTGACTCCCGAGTGGCCGACCCAAACGGGGCTTTCCCCCGGAGTAGGCTCGGACGCAGCTCCAGCGTTAGCGGGAGGACGGGTTGTCGGACCCGGACGAGCGGGCGGGGGTCTCCCCGTCAACGGAAGTGGTACCGCGGAAGTTTTCAGCTTTCGCCTTCTGGTCATCCCAGGAGGCGGAGGCTTTTTTCTTGCCCTGCGGGATACACAACCGACGCATTTTTTGTTAGGAGGGATCGATTTCCTATGGAAGGATTTATGACCCACACGGTGGGGCGGCAGCTGGAGCTGGTGGCCCAAAGATTCCCGGACCGGGAGGCCGTGGTCTACACCGACCGGCCCTACCGCCGCACCTGGAAGGAGTTCAACGAGGAGTGCGACCGTATCGCCAAGGGCTTTCTGGCCCACGGGGTCAAGAAGGGGGATAAGATCGCCATCTGGGCCACCAACGTCCCGGAATGGCTCCTCACCCTCTTCGCCGCCTGCAAGATCGGGGCGGTGCTGGTGACGGTGAACACCGCCTACAAGGTGTTCGAGCTGGAATATCTGCTCAAGCAGTCGGACACCAAGATGCTGGTGATGATCGACGAGTACAAGGGCACCAGCTACGTGGAGATCGTCCGGCAGCTCTGCCGGGGTCTGGGGAAAAAGTGGGAGCACCTGAACCCCATGCTCCCCTTCCTGGACGAGATCGTCTACGCCGGCCCCGGGGACTGCCCCGCCGGGATGACCCCCTGGGCCCGGTTGGAGAAAGACGGAGAGCAGATCCCCGACGAGGCCCTCCGGGAGATCGGGGAGGGGCTGGACTGCCACGAGGTCATCAATATGCAGTACACCTCCGGCACCACCGGCTTCCCCAAGGGGGTGATGCTCTCCCACTACAACATCCTCAACAACGGCAAGGGCATCGGGGACTGCATGAAGTTCACCGAACAGGACCGGCTCTGCGTGGTGGTCCCCTTCTTCCACTGCTTCGGCCTGGTGCTGGCCACCATGGCCAGCCTCACCCACGCCACCACCATGGTGCCGGTGGACCTCTACTCCCCCGTCAAGGTGATGGACGCCATCAGCCGGGAGCATTGCACCGCCTTCCACGGGGTGCCCACCATGTACATCGCCATGCTAGACCACCCGGACTTTGAAAAATACGACTTCTCCTCCCTGCGGACCGGCATCATGGCCGGGTCCCCCTGCCCCGTCAAGGTGATGCAGGCGGTGGTGGACCGGATGAATATGCGGGAGATCACCATCACCTACGGCCAGACCGAGGCCAGCCCCGCCACCACCATGACCACCACCGACGACAGCCTGGAGCTGCGGGTGAGCACCGTGGGGCGGTCCATGCCCTTTGTGGAGACCAAGATCGTGGACCCGGAGACGGGCCGTGCCCTGGGCCCCGGGGAGGTGGGGGAATTTTGCTCCCGTGGGTACAATACCATGAAGGGATACTACAAAATGGAGGAGGCGACCCGGCAAGTTATCGATAAAGATGGCTGGTTACACTCCGGAGACCTTGCAACTGTGGACGAAAACGGTTATTATAAGATTACAGGCAGGATCAAGGACATGATCATCCGGGGC
>CANOCD010000267.1 GCA_947564495.1 uncultured Angelakisella sp.
AGTTTTCCGGGACCTTTTTTGTGGCCCCGTTAAGGAGGAAACCAGATGAGCAGAAGGAAGAAGCTGGTCCTGGCAGGGGCGCTGACCGCCGTGATCCTGGGGGTGGGGGCTCTGCCCGGATGGATCTTGGGCCGGGTGCAGCACTACCAGGTCCTTTCCCCCCAAAGCGTCTCCTACCGGGCCAGCATCCGGTGCGAGGGGACCGTTTACCCCGGGGAGGGCTACGACCTTCTGTCCTCCGGGCTTTACCAGGTGGAGGAGCGGTTTTCCTCCCTGGGGGACCGGGTGGCGGAGGGGCAGACCCTGGCCATCCTCTCCCCGGTGGACCGGAGCCAGAAGGCGGTGCTGTACTTACAGACCCAGGGGCGGGGCCTCAGCGGCTGGGAGGAGGACGCCGGCCTTTTGAGCCTGGCCCAAGCCTACGGGATGGAGGGGGACAGCCTCCCCGACCTGGAGACCTTTCTGCTGACCCCGGAGAGCGGGGGAGGGGAGAGGGTGGAGGTGACCGCCCCGGTGACCGGGACCCTCACCAGGGAGATCCCCGCCCCGGGGAGCGTCGTGAAGCCGGGGGCCGCCATCTGCGCCGTGGAGGGTGAGGAGAACTGCTTCGCCCTCCTCACCGTGGGGGAGAAGGAGGCCGCCAGCCTTTCGGAGGGGAACGAGGTGATCCTGTCGGGGGAAGGGGTCGGCCTGGTGGCGGTCCCCGGGGTGGTGACCAAGGTCTACCCCGGCACCCGGAAGGAACTCAGCGGGACCTCGGTCCGCCGGGTGGTGGACGTGGAGGTGGCCATTTTGGCCGAAAGCCGGACCCTCCGGCCAGGATTTGGTGTGAAGGCTCAAGTCTTTACAGAGGAGGAGCAGCAGATCATGATCCTGCCCTATGAATCGGTGAAGCAGGATGACGCCGACAACAGCGAATACGTCATGGTGGCTGGGAAATACCGCCTGGAGAAGCGCCCTGTCACCACCGGCCGGGAGACGCTGGAGGGGGTGGAGATCCTTTCCGGGCTGTCCCGGGACGAGCTGGTCACCGTCCCCCAGGGGACCACAGAGGGGGAAGGGCGGTATTTCCTGGAAATGGAGGAGGAGTAGATGGAACTTGTCAGGACTGCCGTCAAAAGCCTGGCCCAGAAGCGCGCCCAGCTTTCCCTCACCGTCTGCGGCATCGCCATCGGGGTCTTTTCGGTGCTGGTCATCTCCATCATCGGCGGGGCGGGGGAGACGGTCATCAACGGGGAGCTGGAGAAGCTGGGCTTTGACTGCGTGACCATCTCCGCCGCCCAGGAGGAGCTGAACACCCTTTCCGGGGCAGACCTGCCGGCGGTGAACGCCCTGGAGGAGGTGGCCCTGGCCGCCCCCCTCTCCACCGCCATCGGCCGGGCGGTGATGCGGGACTACGCCGGGGAGGTGCTGGTCTGCGGGGTGGACCAGAACGCCGGGCGGATCATCCACCTGGAGCTGAAAAACGGGCGGTTCCTCCAGGAGGGGGACGTGGCCGCCGGAGCCAACGTCTGCGTCATCGACGACCAGCTGGCCTACGCCTTCTACCACCGGGCCAACATCGTGGGGAAGGAGCTCACCGTGACGGTGGACCAGACCGCCGAGACCTTTACCGTGGTGGGGGTGGTGGACGGGGAGAGCAGCGCCCTGAAAAACCTGGCGGGGGACTATATCCCCTCCTTCCTCTACATCCCCTACACCACCCACCAGTCCCTCACCGGGGACCCGGCCATCCACCGGCTGTTCGTCAAGGCGGCGGCCCGGTCCACCCCGGAGGAGGCGGGGGAGCGGGTGGCCTCCTTCCTGAACCGGTCCTCGGGTTACCGGAACCTCTACCGGTACGATGACCTGGCCATCCAAAAGGACCGGCTCCAGTCCATCCTCCGGGGGGCGACCCTGGCCCTTTCCGCCATCGGGGGGATCTCCCTGGTGGTGTCCGGGTTGAGCATCATGACCCTGATGACCGCCTCGGTGCGGGACCGCACCCGGGAGATCGGCATCAAACGGGCGGTGGGGGCCAGAACAGTCCACATCCTGTTGGAGTTCACCACCGAAGCCGCCCTTCTGGCCCTGTCAGGGAGCCTCTTGGGCATCCTGGCTAGCGGCGGGCTGGCGGCGGCGGCCAAGGCCCTCACCGGGCTGCCCCTGGTCCTGAAGGGAAAAACGGCGGGGGCGGTCCTCTTGTTTTCGGTGGCCATTGGTGGTATATTTGGGGTGTACCCGGCCAAACTCGCCGCCAGACTGGACCCGGTGGAGGCGCTGCGGTATGAGTAAACGAAAAAGGGCGGTGGACCATGGGCCGCTTTCTCCAAACGCCAAATCTCCCCGAGGGCAAAGTGACCCTCTGCGTGATGTCCGGCAAGCATCCCCGGTTCTGCAAGGCCCTGGAGACCTTGGGGGTGGAGGTCCTGCCCGCAGGGCCGTCCCCCAATCTGCCGGGGCCGGTGGCCAGCCATGGGGACCTCCAACTCTGCCACCTGGGGGGAGCCGACCTCCTGGTGGAACCGGGGGCCCCGGGCCTTGGGGCGGCCCTGGCCCGGAGGAACTTCCGCTTCCCCGGGAACTGCCCTCCGGCAGGGAAGGAGTACCCAAACGATGTCCCCCTGGGGCTTCTGCTCCTGGCCCCTTTCTGTTTTGGAAACCTCCCGGCGGCGGCCCCTGACGCCCTGGAATACCTGCGGCAGCGGGGGTGGGATCTGGTCCATGTTCGCCAGGGATACGCCAAATGCTCCACCGTTATTGCTGGCAAGGATATTGCCATTACAGCGGACAAAGGGCTTTGGAAAGCCCTTTCCCGGCGGGGGATCGATTGTCTGCTCATCCAACCGGGGGACATCCTCCTGGAGGGGTACGACACTGGTTTCCTGGGCGGGTGCTGCGGGCTTATCGCCCCGAAGGCGCTGGCCTTTACAGGCTCCCTTGACCGTTACCGGGAAGGGGAGAAGGTGCGGCGGTTCCTGGAGGGGCACGGGGTCCGGGTGGTGGCGCTCTCCAACGGGCCTATGGTGGATATTGGGGGCATCCTGCCCCTGATGGAGGAATAGTGGCGCAAAAAAGAGACAGGAGGAAAACCCTTCCTGCCTCTTATATTTTTACCGGAAAGCCGTCAGCGGTAGTCGATGATGACCTTGAGGGACCTTTGGGCGTCCGCTGCCATCTCGATGGCCTCCTTCAGGCGATCCAGGGGATAGCGGTGGGTGATGAGCGATGCAACATCGAAGGTCTTGCTTTTCAG
>CANOCD010000268.1 GCA_947564495.1 uncultured Angelakisella sp.
ATATCGCCCTGCTGGGATGGAGCCCCAAGGGGTAGCGGGAGATCTTCTCCCTCCCCGAGCTGGTAAAGGAGTGGGACCCCGCCGGGATCTCCAAGTCCCCCGCCATCTTTGACGGCCAGAAGCTGCGGTACATCAACGGGGAGTACATCCGGGCCCTCTCCCCGGAGGCGTTCTATGAAAAGGCCCTCCCCTGGGTCCGCCAGACGGTGAAGAGCGAGACCGCCGACCTCCGGGCCCTGGCGGGGGTCCTCCAGGCCCGGTGCGAGGTCCTTTCGGACATCCCCGAGCAGGTGGACTTTATCGACGCCATGCCGGAGTACAGCCTGGACCTTTACACCAGCAAGAAGATGAAGACCACCCCGGAGACCAGCCTTGCGGCCCTCCGGGAGACCCTGCCCCTGCTGGAGGGCCTGGCGGAGTTCACCGCCCCGGCCATCCACGACGCCCTCTTCCAGCGCATCGCCCAGCTGGAGGTGAAGAACGGCTGGCTCCTCTACCCCCTGCGGGTGGCGGTGAGCGGCAAGCAGTTCACCCCCGGCGGCGGCATCGAGCTCTGCGCCATCCTGGGCAAGGAGGAAGCGGTTCGCCGGGTCAAGGCGGCCATCCAGAAGCTGGAAGGCTGACCCCCGGATACCTTATCTTGAAAGGGAAAGAGCAGGCCGTCCTGGTCGACAGGGCGGCTTGAACTTTGCCCGGGGCCAAGGACGGGAACGGGGCCGGCGCCCCATCGCCCCGCCGCCCCAGATCGCCGAACAAATTTTTCACACAAAAAATCCTCTCAAAACCCACAATGTAAAGAAAAACCCCTTGACAGACCGCCCTTGTCCCGCTATAATATCAAGGTGTTGTCAATATGTAAAGAAATGACCTTTACAGAAAAGGGGGGTGGCGCTGGTGGCGAAGAATCTGGAGATCTCCCTGCTGCTGGATTTTTACGGCGATATGCTCACCGAAAAACAGCGGGACGTGGTGGAGCTCTACTACAACGAGGACCTCTCCCTGGCGGAGATCGCCTCCCACAGCGGCATCACCCGGCAGGGGGTCCGGGATTCCATCAAGCGGGCCGAGGGCCAGCTGCTGGATTACGAGGAGCACCTCCGCCTGGCCGCCCGCTTCCGGCGCATCCAGGAGCGGCTGGACGAGATCACCGACCTTGCCAAAGACATCGAGCGGATCAACGACCACTTCGGGGCGTCCAGCGAGATCTACAGCAAAACCGGGCGGATCATCGCCCTGGCCGAGGAGATCAGCGACGCCGAGTAATAATACACCAGGAGAAGGGGGGAGTACCTGTGGCCTTTGAGGGACTGTCCGAAAAGCTGTCCGCCACCTTTAAGAAGCTGAAAAACCGGGGCAAGCTCAGCGAGTCCGACGTCAAGGAGGCCATGCGGGAGGTGCGCCTTGCCCTCCTGGAGGCCGACGTCAACTACAAGGTCGCCAAGGACTTTGTGAAAACGGTCACCGAAAAAGCCGTGGGGGAGCAGGTCCTCCAAAGCCTCACCCCCGCCCAGCAGGTCATCAAGATCGTCAACGACGAGATGACCGCTTTGATGGGCTCCACCCACACCCGGATCAACCTTTCCTCGAAAATCCCCACCATCATTCTGATGTGCGGGCTCCAGGGTTCCGGCAAGACCACCCACAGCGCCAAGCTGGCTTATCACTTCAAGCAGCAGGGCAAGCGGCCCCTTCTGGTGGCCTGCGACATCTACCGCCCCGCCGCCATCGACCAGCTGAAGGTGGTGGGCCAGAAGGCCGGGGTCCCCGTCTTTGAGATGGGCCAGACCGACCCCCTCCTCATCTGCAAAAAGGCTTTGCAGCACGCCGGGGACTACGGCAACGACATCGTCATCATCGACACCGCCGGGCGGCTCCACATCGACGAGGCCCTGATGCAGGAGCTCCAGGCCATCAAGGAGCAGGTGAAGCCCAACGAGACCCTTCTGGTCATCGATTCCATGACCGGCCAGGACGCCGTGAACGTGGCCCAGAGCTTCGACGGGGCCCTGGGGGTGGACGGCGTCATCCTCACCAAGCTGGACGGCGACACCCGGGGCGGCGCCGCCCTTTCGGTCCGGGCGGCCACCGGCAAGCCCATCAAGTTCGCCGGGGTGGGGGAAAAGATCGGCGATCTGGAGCCCTTCTACCCCGACCGCATGGCCTCCCGTATTTTGGGCTTCGGCGACGTGATGACCCTCATTGAAAAGGCGGGGGCCCAGGTGGACGAGAAAGCGGCCGCCGCCACCGCCAAAAAGCTCAAAGAGGGCCAGCTGGACTTCAACGACCTGCTGGACCAGATGGCCCAGATGAAGAAGATGGGCTCCCTTTCCAGCATCCTGGATATGATCCCGGGGATGGGGGGCAAGGTGAGCGAGGCCGACGCCCAGGAGGGGGAAAAACAGCTGCGCCGTGCCGAGTCCATCATCCTTTCCATGACCCCCGCCGAGCGGGAGAAACCCTCCCTGATGAACCCCTCCCGAAAGCGCCGGATCGCCGCCGGCAGCGGCACCCGGGTGGAGGACGTCAACCGCCTCATCCGCCAGCTGGACCAGATGCAGAAGATGATGAAGCAGCTTGGGGGCAAGGGGGGCAAGAAGCGCCGCCGGTTCCCCTTTGGCGGCGGGATGCCCGGGGGTATGCCCGGCGGAATGCCAGGCTTCCCCATGTAAGCACGAATTATCCGCCTGGTATAAACTTGGGCGTATAATACAAGATCAGATCAAAATTTTTGGAGGTAATACTTATGTCCGTCAAGATCAGACTGCGCCGCATGGGCGCCAAGAAGGCCCCCTTCTACCGTGTGGTGGTGGCCGACTCCCGCTATCCCCGGGATGGCCGCTTCATCGAGGAGGTGGGGACCTACGACCCCACCAAGAATCCCTCTGAGTTCAAGATCGACGCCGAGAAGGCCAAGAAGTGGCTGGCCAGCGGCGCCCAGCCCACCGATACCGTCCGTGCTTTGCTGAAGCTCAACGGCATTCTGTAACCACCCCTAAGGAGGAGCGTTTCACTATGGATACCCAGACCATTTCCCAACTGATCGTTGCGGTCTCCCGCGGGCTCGTGGACGAAAAAGAAGCGGTAAACGTCACGGTGGATGAACCCGCCGAGGACGGCACCGTGGTCTTTCACCTCCACGTGGCGGCGGACGACATGGGCCGTGTCATCGGCAAGCAGGGCCGCATCGCCAAGGCCATCCGCACCGTGGTACGGGCCGCCGCCAACAAGG